>NZ_MKIE01000016.1 GCF_001855385.1 Andreesenia angusta
GCCGCTAGATCATTCGAATTCCGACCGAAGTTTTCCTTCGAGTTCTCTCGCTCGACTTGCATGTGTTAAGCACGCCGCCAGCGTTCATCCTGAGCCAGGATCAAACTCTCATTTAAAAAGTTTATCTTGGTCAGTCTTGCTGACTGTTTTTTCAGTTTTTTTGGATGTCTGATCATCCGTTAATTTGATCTCCCTTGCGGGCGATCTTAAGGAATTAACTTGCTTTTTACTGTTCAACTTTCAAAGTTCATTGTCGCCAGCACTTGTTCCCCGCTGACTACTTTATCTACTATATCACAACCAGTTCGTGATGTCAATAGCTTTTTTGTTCTTTTTTAAATCTTTTTGCTTCAGCTTTCTTGCAAGATTTCTGCAAAGTGAAGACTTGAAATAATATATCATAATATTTCACCTGCGTCAACATCAATTTGAAAATAAATTAAAGAGCCCTAGCAATTGAGGGCTCCTTCTACTTTTGTCTTTTTAGCTCTGTCTATAGCCTGTATCTCTTCTACAGATAATTTGTACTCTGACTCACCTTTGACTACGGGCTTTGCATATACATTGCTGTCTTCTCTAGCGTATATGCTTGTTATAACCACACCACTGTACTTTTCATCTAGTAGTGCAACCGAGAAGCTCAAGTCGCTTCCCATATCTCCGAAGGCATTGTACCTTATAAAGCCTACATTTTGAATAGATTTAGAGAGGTCTTCTTTCATCTCACTCATCTCTAAGTTTATTCTGGCTATTTCTGATTCAAAGTCCTCTCTAAAGGAAATCGCCTCTAGTATAGATTTCTCCATAGCTTCTCCATCTGAAAACTCCAGTATCTTCAATAGGCTTTCATTCTTCTTTTTAAGCTTTGCTATCCTAAAGCTATTCGCCAGTACAAGTAATAAGAGCAACAGCACAGACACCGCTAGTCCACCTAGTACCTCCAGGTTGTATGCTGATAATATTTTGAAAATTTCTTGCATAAATAATCCTCCTGCATATTCCGGATTTTAAATACTTTTAACTATCTCTTTTATCCCCTCTATAGCCCTGTCCAACTCTTCCTTTTTTGTAAACAGCCCGAAACTGAACCTCACAGTTCCCTGCTCAAAAGTTCCTATTGTCTTGTGTGCAAGCGGGGCGCAGTGAAGGCCTGGCCTTATACCTATACCAAACGCCTCATCCATTATATATCCAACTTCTGAAGAGTCCTCGTCACCGATGTTTATGGACACGACAGGCGCTCTCTTGGAGATATCCCTTGGTCCGTATATTTTCACGCCTTCGATTTCGCTCAAGCTGTCTATAAAATACTTTGTAAGCTCCTCTTCATGAGTCCTTATCTTGTCTATGCCATAGCTATTTATAAACTCGATTCCTGCCGCCAGACCAGCTATTCCCGGGGTGTTTGGAGTTCCAGACTCAAATCTGTCTGGCATCATCTCCGGCTGATAAAGAGACTCCGACTTGCTACCTGTGCCGCCTTCTTTCAGCGTATCCAGGTGCAATCCCTCTCTTATGTATATTCCACCAGTACCTTGAGGCCCCAACAGACTCTTATGGCCTGCAAACGCCAGCATGTCTATCCCTGATTTCTCTACATCTATGCTGTACACACCTGCTGTCTGAGCAGCATCTACCATATAGAGTATTCCTCTAGACTTCGACAGTTTAGCTATCTCCTCTATAGGAAATATCGTTCCTGTTACATTAGAGGCATGTGTAGTCACTATGAGTTTGGTGTTGTCCTTTATGGCTCTTTCTATATCTGAGACCGAAATTTCCCCGCTCTTGTTGCAGTCCACTATTGTAAGCTCTATTATTCCCTTTTTCTCTAGCGCCTTGAGTGGTCTCAAGACCGAGTTATGCTCCATCGAAGAAGTAATCGCATGATCTCCTTGCTCGAGCACTCCCTTTATCCCTATGTTTAAAGCTTCTGTGGCATTCGAGGTGAAGACCACCTGCATAGGGTTTTTTATATTGAAAAACTTAGCTACAACTTCCCTGGAGTTATATATTATTCTGCCAGCTTCCAGCGCCATGCTGTGTCCTGACCTTCCTGGGTTAGCTCCATGAAATCTCATGACCTCGCTGACTCTCGCGTAGACTTCTTCAGGCTTTGGAAATGTTGTGGCCGCATTATCTAAGTAAATCATAGCATTACCTCCATATAAGTATAGTTCCAAACAGAATTATATCACAGAACCGTGTTTTTAACTCTCAAAATCTCAGCCATTATTCCCACAGCCAACTCTGAAGGGACATTGCTTCCCACGTCTATTCCTATAGGTGTATGGACTTTATCTAGCTCTGCTTTGCTCCCTCCCCTTTCCAGTATGTGCTCCACTATCTTTTCCATCTTCTTTTTACTTCCCAACATGCCTACATACCTTGCCCCTCTTCCAAGAACAGCCTCTAAAGACTTTTCATCTGAGATATGGTTCGGGCCAGCTATGACCACGTATGTGTTCAGATCCATCTCTATTTCTCCAAGAGCTACAGCTGGATCCTCCTGATATAACTTTCTGGCATTCGGAAACCGATCTCTGTTGCAAAGCTCTTCTCTGCTGTCGAATATGTCCACTTCGAAGCTCTGTGTAGATGCAACTTTGCTTAGTTCATATGCAACATGTCCTGCTCCAACTATTACAAGCCTTGGCTTTGGAACGAAGCTCCTTATAAATATGGTAGAGCCCCCACCACAGAACATTTCAGATCCTGTCTCTCTATTTTCAAGCTCAAAAGTGAAGCTTCTACTCTCTCCATTTTGTATACACTCAATTGCTCTGTAAGTAGCTTCAAGCTCAATCTGTCCGCCCCCTACTGTTCCTATGGTGTCTCCGTTTTCAAACACAGCCATCATAATACCCGGCCTTCCAGGAGTCGAACCTCTCACCTCTGTAACTATGGCAAGAGCGGCTTTCTCTCCTCGCTGGACTCTTTCCCCAAGTCTTTTAAGTACATTTTCCTCCATTATCATGAAATCACCCCTGAGGTAATTTTAGCACAAAAAATACACCTAAAAAGCTAATTAAATTGGCTTTTTAGGTGTATTTTTTTTAAGTCTTTAAAAAATGATATGCATAAACAGCGCGCCTATAAACATCGCTATAATAGTCCTCTCAAGGAATATCACCATAAGCTCCTTGAATTTAAGTTTCAGTCCTGTAGTTATTATAACTACAGCTGTTTCTGCCACATATATGATTTGAACCATGGCAACTACGCATATGAAATATCTTGAAGCTTCAGACATTATGCTGACTTTGTCGGCTATCACAAGTATAGGTAAAAACGGATCTGTTATGCCTGCTATCATAGATGGTCCTACATGTATTGCGTCAGGTATGTTCAGAAGTTTTAGCAATGGATAGAATGCATAACCTATCCAAGTAAATATCTCAGTGTACTCTAGCAGTATCATTCCTGTTGTTCCAACTGCGCAGAGAAGTGTTATCACCTTAGGTATTACCTTTACTCCATCCGCCACACTCTCTTTGATCCTTCCAAGTATGTTCCCAGAGATATATGCTCTTTTTGCAGCCCTGCTTACGCCGACTTTCACCATGGAAGGGCCTATCTTCAGCTTTGCCTCTTGCCTTTCCTCTTCGGTCTGAAGTCTGCCGTTGTAGTACTTATCTGCTTTTCTAGAGAGCGGAGGTATTCTCGTCATAATTCCAGCTATTATAAAGGCCATCACAAAGGCTGAGAAGTATACGAGTGCAAACTTTTCCCCCAGTCCCGCCGTGCCTATCATGAGCATCGCATATCCCACACTTACGGCACTGAAACATGTGGCCACAACGCTTGACTCCCGCTCTGTGTAGTTGTTTGACTTGTACATCCTGCTGGTTATTATCACGGCCATAGAGGCAGATCCTACAAAGGAAGCTACAGCATCTACCGCACTCTTTCCAGGTGTCTTGAAGAGTGGCCTCATAAGCGGCTCAAGTATTATCCCAAGAAAATCTATGAAACCGTAGTCTATAAGGAACGGAACAAATATAGCTCCCACTAAGATTATGCAAGCTACTCCGTATACAACTGGAGGTATTACCATCTGGCCAGTCCTCTCGCCTATTATCATCTCAGGGGCCGCTATTCCGAATACCGTGTTCAAGAAGAATGTGACTATAAAAATAGCTCCAACAGAGTAGAGAATTGGATGAAAGCTTGAATCGTTACTGTAATAGTCGTATATCTTTCCTTCTTTAGCAACGTACTTTCCGTATATGCTCGCCAATGCATTTCCTGTAATCACAAGAGCTACTATTCCAAGCCCTACATTTCCCAGTATGCCCTGTACCGTATTGTATATAATTCCAAACGGTATCTGTCCAGACTTCCCATTGAAAGTTATCGGTACAAAGAATACGAATATGGCTATTGCAGTAAATACGAGCGACATCAGAATCCCCTTTGCGTACTCTTGCTTTCCAAGTACGATAGAATCTAAAATCTTAGGATCACTTAAATCTAGTTGACTTAATTCTTCCCGGCTCATATTGCCTGACTCAATATCGGGATTTACGGCTGTCTTGCTTGTAAACGTTTCCATTTTAAATTCCTCCTTTTTATTTTTGTTTGTAATATTAAATAAATGCAATAACTGTGCCAAACTCACCAATTCTTTTAAAAGTTTTTTGCTTATCTCAGTCTTTCCTTGGGAAATAGCCGTTTCAAAAATTATTTTATACATAGCGCTGTTCTTATTCACCAACTCTATATTTAGATTTGGTGTAAATATAGCTTGAAAGTCTGAATATTTTTCAATATATGAATTTTTTACAAAATTTTATATAAAATCATATAAAAAAGCGATATGCCCATTGCATATCGCTTCAAAGTTAGATTTAGTTTCTTCCTGCTTTTATCCAAGATGCCACTTCTACAGTCCTCTTGGCTTGATGCTTTACAGCATCCTCTACATCTTCTACCATCTTGCCGTCTTGACCCTGTGTAACTGTGGTTCCATAAGGATTTCCACCTGCCTTGAAAACCGATGCATCTGTATATCCAGGTGATGCTATTATGGCACCCCAGTGCATCATAACCGTATATATGTTCTTCACTGTGGCCTCTTGTCCTCCATGCGGATTCTGAGCCGAGCTCATGGCGCTGACCACTTTGTTTGCAAGCTTCCCTTCGGCCCAAAGCCCTCCCTGTATATCCAGAAACTGCTTCATCTGCGAAGCCATCGCCCCAAACCTTGTAGGGCTGCTGAATATGACTGCATCTGCCCAGTCTAGATCCGAAGAGCTTGCCTCTGGTATTTCAACTGTAGCTTCTTGATTCGACTTCCAGCCTGGATCAGAGTCTATGACCGACTGCGGTGCAAGCTCTTGCACTTTTAGCAGCCTTACCTCTGCTCCTGCTTCCTCAGCCGCTTCCGCAGCCCATTTCGCAAGCTGAGTGTTGATTCCTGTCTTGCTGTAGTAAACAACCGCCAATTTGACTTTTCCCATATTTGATTCCTCCCTATTTTCCTGGTTCTAATGTATTAGTTTGTATCTAAGATATACCCCTGTGTTTTTGAATCCAAACTATCCTTCCCTGTTTTCTTCCTGTTTGGCCAAAATATCTAAGGGTATCAATCATCTGTATGGAAAGAAGTTACACTCCATACTCCTTATACCGTTTAAATTATAGGAGGTTTTAAAAATGAGTATGTTCTGTTATCAATGTCAAGAGACAGTTAGAAATTCTGGGTGCACAGTCAAGGGAGTTTGCGGAAAAGAAGAGCAAACTGCAAAGCTGCAAGACCTTTTGATATACACTTTAAAGGGCATAGCCAATATAGTTTCTCTAAAAGAGCTGTCGCCTACTTATATTCCCGAGGTAAACCATGCCGTGCTGGGCGGCCTTTTCACAACTATCACAAATGCAAATTTCGACGATGAAGCCATATCTTCTAAGATAAAGACGCTGATCTCTATAAGAGATTCCCTTAGAGGCGATACTCCCGCAGAGGAGTTCCACGATGCAGCCATTTTTGAGGTGAGCAGTCTAGAATCCATGCTCCAGAAAGCCTCTTCTGTAGGAGTGCTCTCTACGGAAAACGAAGATGTGAGGTCTCTTAGAGAGCTAGTTACTTATGGAATCAAAGGTCTCGCCGCTTATTCCCACCATGCGCTGCACGCGGGAAAAGAAGACGAAAACATATACAGCTTTATCTATAGGGCACTGAATTCAACGCTAGACGACTCTCTCTCTGTAGACGATCTAGTGGGTCTTACTATGGAGACAGGGCAGACTGGTGTCACTGCCATGGCGCTTCTAGACAGTGCCAACACCGCTATGTATGGAGATCCTGAAATAACGGAAGTCAATATTGGGGTCAGAAATAATCCGGGAATACTCATATCTGGTCACGACCTCACGGATCTAGAACAGCTGCTTGAGCAGACAAAAGGAACAGGAGTAGACGTATATACTCACTCAGAGATGCTCCCTGCCCACTACTACCCGGCTTTCAAGAAATACGACAATCTGGCCGGAAACTACGGTGGTTCTTGGTGGAATCAAGTTGCGGAGTTCGAGAGCTTCAAAGGCCCTATACTCTTCACTACGAACTGCATAGTCCCACCTAGAAGCGAGGAAGTCAGAGGCAGAATCTTCACAACAGGTGCCGCTGGTTACCCAGGCTGTGGACATATAGTTTCGGGCATAGACGGAAAAAAAGACTTCTCCGCCGTAATAGAGATGGCCAAGTCGCTAGACTCTCCTGAGGGGATAGAGACTGGAAGTATAGTCGGAGGGTTCGCCCATTCTCAAGTGGTGGCGCTTGCGGACAAAGTAGTTGAAGCTGTGAAGTCTGGCGCCATCAAGAAGTTCTTTGTAATGGCGGGCTGCGACGGAAGGCTCAAGTCGAGGGAGTACTACACTGAGTTTGCAAAAGCACTTCCAGACGACACTGTGATCTTGACTGCTGGGTGTGCAAAGTACAGGTACAACAAGCTTGGGCTAGGAGATATAGGCGGAATACCTAGAGTTCTAGACGCTGGACAGTGCAACGACTCCTATTCGCTTGCTGTCATAGCCATGAAGCTGCAGGAGATCTTTGGGCTAGAGGATATAAACGATCTGCCTATAGTCTACAACATAGCCTGGTATGAGCAGAAAGCCGTAATAGTGCTGTTGGCGCTGCTTTCACTTGGCATTAAGAACATACACCTAGGGCCTACACTGCCTGGATTCCTCTCCCCTAACGTAGCCAAGGTGATAGTGGAAAACTTCGGGCTCTCAGGAATCGGGACTGTCGAAGACGATTTAAAGCTCTTTATCGGAAACTAGTTTCTCTGCAATAAAAAACCACGAAGCCAAGTCATGCGACTTGATTTCGTGGTTTTTTCACTTGATCATTTTTTCTCTCTATACAGCTTGTACATTATAGCCTCTAGAACTCCCCCTGCTATGGAACGCGCCTTGTCCGATATGCTAAAGCAGTGCTCCACTTCCCCTCTAGGGTCTACATCCGCTATTTTGAGTCCAGTCTGAACTTCCAGTCCCTCTTGTATAAGTCCCCTCAGTACTCCAGCTATCTCCACCACAACATCTGTATCTCCTATTTTGGCTATGGTCTGTCCAGCCTCTACTCTATCTCCAATCTTGGATATATGCTCTATCTTTCCGGTCGCCGGAGAGTGTATGACTCTCTCCTTGTCGTACCCTCCTATAAGTCCTGGTACTCCTGTATTGGGAATCGCCGTGCCTTCAAGTATCACCGACCCCAAGTAATGGCCCCTCTTTGTCTCCACAACTGCGTCTACGTCTACTCCAGCTGTGAACCCCGGCCCCATAGCTACGACTATGTCAGCCATATCTATATTCGTTCCAAGGTTTTTCTTGGCAAGTATAGCATCTACGACTACCTTTGGCTTGAGCTCTGAGATTATCCCCGCTCTTTCATCTACAAGCACAGGTATCTCCTCTCTTTCCCAGGCGCTCTCTATCTCACCTCGGCTTGAAACACTTACACCTTTCACCCCGTTTATCACTATCTCTCCGTCGTAAACCGATTGGGCGTAGGAAACCGTCCTTCTTATCACAAGTGGATTCTCTATCTCAAGCATAAGCACCTTGAACCCGCATCTGTGGAGCCTATAGCCTACCCCTGTGGCTAGATCCCCTGCTCCTCTTACTACTACAACTTCTCTCATATCTATCCCCTCCTGTTTAAAGCGTCTAAATCTGACTCTCTATCTATATCAAAAAGCTCTAGCTCTTCGACTTCCAAGTAATTCACCCTGTCTAGGTGATTCTCTATTACGGTTTTTCCTCCTGTATCTCCCTCTAGCGCCAGCAGTTCCCCTTTCAGATCCGTAGGAAAGATAACAGGGTTACCTCTCCTTCCCTTGCAGACTGGAGCCACTATCTTGTCTTCGCCTTTTTTAAACAGCTCAAGCAAATCCTCGACTGTCTGCACCTCCATAAAAGGCTGGTCTACCACGCTAAACATATACCCGTCTGCGTTTGCATCTGCACTTTTTATTCCAAGCCTTATGGATTCGCTCTGCCCTAGCTCGGAGTTTTCGTTGTATACGGCCACTAGACTGTATCTCTCAGCTATCTCAAGCGCTCTTCTATCTCTATATACAATTATTATTTCATCTAGCCCGGCTTTTACAAGCCTCTCTATTGTAGTCTCTAAAAGTGTCTTGCCCCTGTACTCCACAAACAGCTTGTCTCTTCCAAGCCTTCTGGAGTGCCCGGACGCCATCAGTATGCAGCTTACCACTTCAATATATCTCCGCTTTTAAGGCTGGCTATTATAATTCCCTTTATTTCATTCCTGCCTTCTACAAGCTTTGCTATCTCTCTAGCTTCAGCCTTAAGCTCTTCACTGTCAGCTTTATTTAAAAGCAAATATCTCTCCATAAGTTCTCCGCCTTTAAAAAGCCCTTTATCGTGAATCACCAGCCTAGACACCGTCTCCTCGTCTATCGACTGTCCTTCCTCACTATCTGTTATACTCCTAAATATCTCCACTCTATGAACAGTCTCCTCGTCCACAGGTTTTCCAAGAGCGTCAAGGCCTATGACCCCAACCAGCTTCTTGGTCACGCTTGGGAGGAGTGGCTCGTCTTCCCTCGGAGCCTTTATTGGCTTCATCCTAGAGCCGTCAGCTTCAACTATTATATTGTCGAAATAGCATCTCTCGTATATCTTGTCCACAAGCTCCTCGTCTATCCCTTTCAGCTTATCTTCTCTTATGAAATTGCCTATAAGCACAGTCACAGTTCCAGGCTCAGACTCAAACAGCTTGTCTATATCCCCCTCGTTTGAGAGGTTCAAGAACACATCGTACTGCTCTCTTTCCGGCATCATTATGGCCGTAGTGGTAGTGACGAGTACTCTTCTGCCCATCTCGCTTAGCTCTCTGGCAAGTGTGAACATAGCCGAAGTCTTCCCACCTCCGCCTACTACAGATACGACTTCCCATGTGTCTAAATCCATATCTAATGCTCTGTATAGTTCCAAAATACCACCTACTTTCCAAATGGACATACAGGATAAGTACAGACCTTACAGCCTAGGCAAAGCCCTCCGTGTCCAAGTTTGCTTATATCTCTTCTGCTCATCTTCTCGCCTATAAATACCCTAGGGAGCACAAGGTCTAGCACCGTGATTCTGTGGAACATCCCGCATGCCGGAATCCCAAGTACCGTTGCATCTCCCCTGTATCCCATCATAAACATAGCTCCAGGAAGCACTGGCGAACCATAGCTGACCACTTCGTCTACAGTCTCTCTTATAGCTATAGGCGTTACATCGTCAGCATCTACAGACATTCCCCCCGATACAAGCACCAGGTCGGCGCCATTTTTCAGGAAATAGTCCAGCTCTGTCTTTATGCTCTCCACGTCGTCTCTGGAGAATCTCGTCTCAAGGTAGTTACCCCCGAGCTCTCTTATCTTCTGCTCGAGCACTGGCCCGAACTTGTCGGTTATAAGCCCTTCGAACACCTCTGTTCCAGTTACAACTATTCCGCAGTTCAGCTTCTCTAACGGCACTACCTCTATTATCTTGCCGTACTTCTCTTCAAGGTCTCTCAATTTCTCTAGGTACTCGCTTTTTATAGTCAGCGGGATTATCCTCGTTCCAGCAACAGTTGTCCCCTCTTCCACAAGGCTGTTGTTGTGCATAGTCGAAAAGATTACCATGTCTATGTCGTTTACTTCCTCTAGCGCCTCCACGTTTATCTTGAGCACGCCTCTGTGCTTCGAAACAAGCGACACCTTTCCTTCGTTTGGCTCTGTAAAGCTTATCCCGTCCCCTGTCACACGCTCGGCTATAAACTGGGAAGCCTCGTTTTCGTGCATTTCGTCTTCTCCAAGCTCTATGGCGTATATATGGTATTTGCCCATTTTTTTCATCGCCTCTACGTCTTCCGGCCTTATTATATGGCCTTTCCTGAAAGCGGCACCTTTGAACTCTCCAGGTACTATCTTTGTAAGGTCGTATGCCAACACTGATCCTACGCTGTCTTCTACATTCATCTTCTTCTTCATATCTTTCCTCCGTTGAAAAGTTTATTTCCCCTATTATCGAAAATGAGGCCTTATTAATAATTAAATTATTAACAAAGCCCCACTCTTCTCTAAACCCTATTTATATCTATGAATTTAAATTCAACTACATCAAACAGTCCCTTATCTGTTATCTTTACATCCGGTATCACCGGAAGCGCTAAGAAAGATAGTGTCATAAACGGATCTACTCCTTCGTTGACTTTGTGCCCTCTCGCTATCTTCATCATAGCTGTGAGCTTATCGTTTACAGTTTCTATGTCTTCAGTGGACATAAGTCCCCCGATTTTCAGCTCTAGACAGTCTTCAATCTCGCCGCCACTCGAAATAGCTATGCCTCCGCCCATAAGCTTTATATGGTTTATGCAGTTCACTATATCTCTGTCGTTGTCTCCGGCTACTATTATATTGTGGCTGTCATGAGCTATCGTAGTCCCTATAGCCCCGTTCTCGATTCCATACCCTTCAAGCAGTGCCACAAAAGTCGTCGACTTCCCTGTATGCCTCTCGACCAGCACCAGCTTGGATATATCCTCTTCTTTATTATACACAAAACTTCCGTCTTTTACATCTACTTTTCTTTCCGCAAGACTTGTGACTAGACTGTGGTCTATCAGCTTTATGACGTTTACATCTCCAGTCCTAAGCTTGAGGTCAACCATGTCTTCTGTATAGTCCTCAATTATAACCTTTGAAAGAGTCCTCTCATCCAAATGTTCTTCATACTCTCCTAAGAGCTTTCCGTCTTCCGCAGACAGGACTCCATCTTTATAGACCTTCTCCACTCTTATGTCCTTTAAGTCTGAGAAGACTATCAGGTCTGCCTTGTAGCCTGGAGCTATAGCACCTCTTCCAATTAGTCCGTAGCACTCGGATGGGTTAAGAGATGCCATCTTTATAGCGTCTATTGGATCTAGCCCGTTTTCTATGGCTAGTCTTACGTTGTTGTCTATATGACCTGTGTGGATTAAATCCTCTGGATGCTTGTCGTCTGTGCAGAATATACACCTTCTGAGATTGTCTTTGTCCAAGCCTTTTACAAGCTCCACTAGGTTTCTAGCTGCTGTTCCCTCTCGGATCTGTATATACATTCCCCTCCTGAGCCTATCCTTCATCTCCTCTAGCGTAGAGCACTCGTGCTCTGTCTTAGCTCCCGCAGCCACATAGGCGTTCAGCTCTCTGTCTTTTATGAGGGGTCCATGTCCATCTATTATCTTCCCCTCTGCTATCGATATCTTGTCCACGATATCCTGGTTCCCGTTCACAACCCCCACAAAGTCCATAAGCTCGCCTAGCCCAAGTACTCTGGGGTGAGCTATAAGTTTATTCAAGTCCTCTGCTTTTAGAACTGCCCCTGAAGTCTCGTGCTCTGTAGATGGCACGCAGGATGGAAGCATCACATAGGCATCCAGCGGAATATCCTCTGTGGCATCTAGTATATACTCTATCCCCGCAAGCCCTGCCACATTGGCTATTTCATGTGGATCAGCTACTATAGCTGTAGTACCTCTAGGCACTATCTGCTTGGAAAACTGGTACGGTGAAACCATGGATGACTCTATATGCACATGACCGTCTACAAAAGAAGGCGATACATATTTGCCATTTAAGTCCACTTCTTCTGCCCCTTCGTAGCTTCCAACGCCTGCGATGACACCATCAGCTATAGCTATATCTCCCTCTATTATCTCGTTTGTAAAAACGCTTATCACCTTGCAGTTTTTAAGCACCCTGTCCGCTCTTTCTCTCCCTGCTGCAATATCTATAAGTCTCTTTTTATTTCCCAAGAAGATCAGCCCCTCTTTAGCTTATTTCGTCTCCGACTCCTTAAGCGCCTTTAAAAGCCTCTCTGGCGTAACAGGTATCTCTGTCATTCTGACACCTGTTGCGTCGTATATGGCGTTCAGTATAGCGGGAGCTACATAAGTCATAACAGGCTCTCCTATTCCCTTTGCACCGTATGGACCTGTAGACTCTGGGTCCTCTATTATTATCTTCTCAAGCTCTGGCATGTCCATCGCTGTTGGAATCAAGTAGTTTGTAAACCTGTTGTTGACTATCTTTCCGTTTTTCAGATTCAGATCTTCAAATACTGCATATCCATATCCCATTGCAAATCCGCCGTCCATCTGGCCTTCCACTAGCTCTGGATTTATGGCCCTGCCTACGTCCTGTGCAGAAGCTGCCCTTATTATGTCCACTTTGCCAGTCTCGGTGTCCACTTCTACCTCTACAGCCGCAGCTCCAAAAGTATACGGCCAGTAAGGACATCCTTGTCCTGTCTCTTCATCCATCTCTGTAGAGTGTGCCACAAAAGTAGCCTCTTCTCTCAGCTTTTCGTCCCCAAGCGAACTTGCTATCTCTGAAAGGCTTATTTTTGTAGCCTTGAACGAGTTCAGGAATACCTCTCCATTCTCTATCTTCAGTCCAACTGTAGTGTTGAGGTTTAGTAGGTCTTTGGCTTTTTCTATAACCCTGTCCTTTAGCTTTTCCGAGGCAAGTCTAAGTGCATTTCCTGTATTGTAAGTCTGCCTGCTGGCTGCTGCAGTTCCAGAGTCCTTCATTATATCTGTATCAGTGCTGTAGTAGTTTATTATCTCCACGCTCGACCCGAAAGACTCCGCTGCTATCTGTCTCATTATAGTGTCTGAACCCTGGCCGCATTCCGTCGCTCCCACATATACATTTATTTTACCGTCGCTGTTAAGCTCCGCCTCTGCCACCGATACGTCAGGAAATCCGTTGCCGTACCCTGTTCCATAAAAAGTGCAGCCGTATCCAATTCCTCTCTTCTTCATATCTCTACACCGCCTATCTGTTGTTTTTATTTATTTTGCTAGCAACTGCCTCTAAACATTCAACTGCTGTCACACTCTCATAGAGCTCTTGTCCTGTAGCTGTTATAGATCCTTTTCTGAATATATTCTTCATTCTGAACTCTATAGGATCCATCCCTAGCTTTTCCGCTATTATATCCATCTGCTGCTCGTAGGCCACTGGTGGCTGTGTAGCCCCGAATCCTCTCATAGCTCCTGCGAATGGGTTGTTTGTATATACACCGTAAGAGTCCACTTTTACGTTCGGAACTTCATACGGACCTGTAGCGTGAACTCCACCTTTTCTGAGCACGTTGCAGACCCAAGATGCATAGGCTCCTGTGTCTCCGATTATCGTCACTTCAGTAGCCAGCAATTTCCCATCTGAAGTCGCTCCTGTCTTGTACTTCATTATAAATGCATGCCTCTTTGAGTGGGCCAAAAAAGACTCCTCTCTGTCGTATATGCTCTTTACAGGCTTTTTAAGTGTGCGGGACGCCAATGCCAGATGTATCTGCATAGTTATATCCTCTCTTCCTCCAAAAGCACCTCCGATTGCTGGGTTCAGTATTCTTACCTGCTCTTCAGGAATGCCCAGTGCCTCTGCCACCTCTATTCTGTCAAAGTGAGGATACTGTGTAGATACGCATACAACTACCTTATCTCCTTCCATATAAGAGATACCTGCCTCTGGCTGAAGAAATGCATGATCCACCATGCCAGTTCTGTACTCTTTTTCCACTATAACATCGGACTTGGCGAAGCCTTCCTCTACATCGCCTTTTCTGATCTTATAGTGATAAACTGCATTGTTCTGTCCGTCATGAACCTGAGGAGCACCCTCTTCCATGGCTTTTACAGGATCGAAAACTCCCTCTATTTCGTCATACTCGACAACTATCTTCTTAAGGGCCTCTTCCGCTATTTCAGGAGTTTCTGCCACCACAAAAGCTATCGGATCGCCTATCCTTCTGACTTTCTTCTCGCAAAACACCTCGTGGTCTTTAAAGAGAACCCCATGGTAGTTTTCCCCTGTGATATCCTTAGCTGTAAACACCTTCACTACGCCCTCTATAGCTTCGGCCTCTGAAACATCTACCTTTATACGGGCATGTGGAACAGAAGATCTAAATGTCTTTCCGTGCAGCATCCCGTCCATATATATGTCTTGAGGGTAGATGGCTTTTCCTGTTACCTTGGACTCCGCGTCAACCCTGAACTCTCTTTTTCCTACACTACTGTACATTTACTTCGCCTCCTTATTTATCTCCACAGCTCTATGCACTGCCTCTACCATCTTGTTGTATCCTGTACATCTACAGAGATTTCCTGAAAGCCCTTCTCTTATCTCGTCATCTGTAGGTTCTTCATTTTTATCTATTATGGCCTTCGTAGCTAGTACCATACCTGGAATGCAGAACCCGCATTGAACAGCTCCTTTTTCTATAAACGCCTTCTGGGCCGGATGAAGTATGTCCCCATTTTGAACTCCTTCTATAGTTATTATCTCTTTGCCCTCGCATTGAAACGCCAACACAAGGCACGAGTCAACTATCTCTCCGTCCATTATTACAGTGCATGCCCCGCACTCACCTTCACCGCAGCCTTCTTTAGTCCCAGTAAGTCCTAGCGAGTCTCTCAGTAGATCTAGCAGTCTAGTCGATCCATCTACTTCCACGGAATAGTCTTTTCCATTTACATTCAAATTAACTGTTGTCATATTGCTTCTCCTCCTAGTTCTCTATTTTAAAGATTCTACAGCTTTAGTCAGTGCATCTCTGTATATTCCCTTAACAGCTTCTCCCTTGAACTCCACAGATGACCTGCCTGCAAGCCTCTCCTTTATGGCTTTCTCCATATCTAAGACGCTCTCATTTATAGTGCTGTCGCTTAGCGGCTTGTTTTTAAGTTTAGATTCAACTTCATCTTCCCTCATCCCATATCTACCAAGCGCTCCATTTCCTATTCTGGCTTCGACTATCTTTCCGCCATCAGCTTTAATATAGACTGCTGTACATATTCTAGATATCGCAAGCGCTTTTCTAAGGCCCAGCTTGCTGAAAGATACAGCTTCTCCTTGCTCTGGCTTTTTGAAAACCACTTCTTTAAGCATCTCTCCTGGCTTTAAATCCACTTTCCCCTTGTCTAGGAACATGTCTTTAAGCTCTATCTCTCTCTCTCCTGACTTTGAAACTATTACAGCCGCAGCCCCTAATGCAAGCAGTGGTGGCACAGTGTCTGCCGCCGGAGATCCATTGCAGATGTTGCCTCCTACAGTTCCGGTGTTCCTTATCTGGGGTGATCCAACAGAGTGAGCCGCATCTACAAGTCCCGCCATCCTTTCGTCAAACAGGTCTGAACACACTATCTCAGAAAATGTAACTCCTGCACCTACTCTGTAGTTGCCATTTTCCTCCTTTATGTCCCTTATCTCAACTACATCAGATATATCTATCATAGCTTCAGGCGATATCTCCTTGTTTTTCAGCTCTATGACTATATCTGTCCCGCCAGCTATCAGTTTAGCTCTGTCCTTATATTCATCTAGAAAATCTAACGCTTCGCTCAAATTATTAGCCTTGAATGATTTAATCTTCATATCAGGTCCTCCTCTTTAAACCTCTTTTATAATTTATAAATCCCTATCCCCTAGGAGATAGAGATTTTATTTTACATAAAAAACTATTCCGAAAACTATACCTTCCGCTGTACTGCATACAGCCTGCTCCATATTTCTTGTGATTTACTCTGCTTTTACCCAAACCCTGTGTTGCCTAAACTTCGAACTATGCTGTAAACGTTTTCACAGAGTTCTTTTAAAGGCCCCCTTTTATCAGGGGCCCTTGTCTTTGACATAATTATAGCAAATATATTTTCGCTTTTCTATGCAAACTATGTATATTATTTTTTTGTTAGAAAGATTGCACAGTTGACGTAACAAAGGCCCCGCATAAGATGCGGGGCCTTTTATTTTTTACTCTATTATCTAACTACAGGGTCTAGTACTTCGAAGTTGTTTACGTCTACTAGTCCTTGGTCAGTTATCTTCCACTCTGGGCTTGTAGAAAGCGCTAGGAATGAAAGGTGCATGAAAGGTGCGTGAAGCGATCCGCCAAGTTGTGTCTTGAACATGTTCTCAAGATCTGCAACTTTTTGTCCAACTTCTGATCCTGTCATTTCGTCAGTCATAAGACCTCCGACTGGAAGTGCTAGTTCGTCAACTACTCTTCCGTTGTTTACTAGTACAAGACCTCCGCCTATTTCAGCTACTCTGTTTATAGCTATAGCTATGTCTTTTAGGTTTGCACCTATATAAGTGATGTTGTGAGTGTCATGTGCTATCGACTGTGCAACAGCACCTTGCTTAAGTCCGAACCCTTTAACCATACACTTACCTATGCTTCCGTGATGTCCGTATCTCTCCATACATCCTAGGTAAACAAGGTCTTGGCTTAAATCAGGTTGAACTATTCCACGGTTTACAGTAGTCTGAGCTTCACCTGTTCCAGTAAGGTTCTGGTCTGGTATAGCTTGGATATATCTAACTGTAGCAGTGCTTCCGTCAGCGTTTATTTCAAGGTCCGCTTCTGTTACATGCTTTATCTTTACAGAGTTCTTAACTGTATCTGGGTAAGTGTAGCTTGGTATCTCCACTACCATCTTACCTTGAGAAGCCATAAGCTTTCCTTTTATAAATACAGCAGCTACTGTCATCTCGTTTAGGTCGTCTATAACAGCTATGTCAGCAACTTTTCCTGGAAGAAGTGCTCCTCTGTCTTTGAATCCCCAATAAGTAGCTGGGTTTATAGTAGCCATCTGTATAGCTTCTACAGGGTCTACACCTTCTCTTATAGTTCTTCTTATAAGGTCGTTCATATGTCCTGCTGTTTCAAGATCTGTTGGAACCATGTCGTCTGAAACTAGGATAAGTCTTCTTGAGTCAAGTCCTTCCTCAGTTACAGCTTTTATACACTCTGCCATGTTTCTCTGAGTAGATCCTTCTCTCATGAACACGTAAACACCTTGTCTTATCTTCTCTATACACTCAGCTTTTGTAGTAGTCTCGTGGCAAGAACAGTTTCCTCCACAAGCCACTATATGAGCCGCTAGCTCTGCTCCGAAAAGCTCCGGCGCATTACCGTCAACTGGCTTTCCTATGCTCTTAGCATAAGTAGTCGACGCTAGTAGGTCGTCTATTATCTCTGGAGTGTGCTTGTAAACGTGCTTAGCTAGTGAAAATCCTTGAAGCTCTCCTATACCGTTTATGTTTGGATAGTTTAGAAGGTCTTCCATGTCTTTAGAGTTTACTTCAACTCCTGCTGTCTCTAGCTTTGGAGCATCTGGGGTAAGGGCTGGAACCTGTAGTCTAACGTAGTTAGGTACATGGTTGCACTCATCTGCCATAGCCTTCATAGCTACTGATCCCAATGCGTTTCCTATCTCATGTGGGTCTGCCATTAGAGTAGTAGTTCCTGTTGGTATAGATAGCTTAGAGAACTCAGTTATTGTAAGCATAGCGCTCTCGAAGTGCATGTGAGAGTCTATGAATCCTGGAGTAAGGTATTTTCCTCTTACGTCTACTACTGTAGTCTTCTCTCCTATAAGGCTTTCGCAGTCACCCACTAGAGCTATATAGTCTCCTTTTACAGCTATATCAGCTGTGTATATCTCTTTAGTTATAACGTTTACTACGTTTCCTCCGTATAGAACTAAATCAGCAAATCTATCGTCTGCCATCAATACGTCTATTATCTGTCTGTAATCAATTGCTTGTTTTACACTTTCTGGCTTTAACAAACTGTACGCCTCCTTTCAAAATCTACTGCTTTTCTAGTACGTCTTTGTAGACATCTAGATTGTCTACTATCCCTATTATGGCTGCATCTATAGCCGCATCCGGTTTCCCCGCTGCATTTCTAGACGCTGTGCCTTCGGCATAGATTATAGTCTCGCCTATACCTGCCCCTACTGTGTCAACAGCTATAAACGGGTCTCCTACGGGCTTATAGTCTATGTCAAGTGGTTGAGTTATCATGAGCTTTGATCCCACTAAACTGTCATCTTTTCTAGTTGCAACTAAAGTTCCTATGACTCTTCCTATTAGCATGCTGTTCTCTCCTCATTACTCTTTTATTATCTCAATTCCCTTTTCTTTAGCTGTATCTATAGCTAGAGGAGTAACTATAGTAGTACTAGGTACTTTAAAGCTCTTCTTGTCTCCAACTAAATCTAAAAGATCTTTTGATGTCAATATCTTAGGGATATCTGTTCTAATATCTATGCTCTTCGCAGAAACTGAGCTTCTGCTGCTTTCCATCTCTATGTTGGCATTTTTAAACTCATTGAGCATCCCTACTACATAGTCTTCTTTTCTGACTTCAACTACACCTAAGCCTATGACTTCAGATATGTTTCTCTCTAATATCCTTCTCTGTCCTTCAGACTTAGACTCTGTTCCCTTGTAGTGGACTACGTCTTCAAAATCCATAAGCACAGGTTTCCCTCTCCATATCGTCTGCCAGAGGAGTGTAGATATGAAGCTGTCCTGTATACCAGTTGCAAGTTTTGAAACCGTGTCCTGAGTCGACATCGGAACGATTACTCCCTCCACACCTGATATAACCTTCTCGAAAATGAGCTGGTCTTCTTCATAGTATACATTTCTAGGGTTTAGCGATTTTATTATCTCTTCTATCCCCTTTTCCCCTATTACCATGGCTCCACTGAAAGAAAATCCTATGTCATATGAAAATCCGTAATTCTTTTTCGCATTTATGAGCTCTGCCAGCCTTTCATTAAGTCCATAGTCCGTTCCAGTAAACACGACTAGTATATGCGAGTTACTGGAGTTAAAGCTAGGCTTTAAAACATCAGCCTTAACAGGCCTGCCTTTGCTTATCTTATGAACTAGCTCGTCTATGACATCACTTGTCAGACTGTACTTCTTCATACTCCAACACCTCTAAGGTGCGGTCTAAACCGCCTTTATTTTTATTACTCGCTCTTTAGTAGAACTCTTTCAACTTCTGAGTGTGGTCTTGGGATTACGTGAACTGAAACTAGCTCTCCAACGTTTCTAGCTGCTTCTGCTCCTGCATCTGTAGCCGCCTTAACTGCACCTACATCTCCTCTTACCATAACTGTAACTAGTCCGAATCCTATTTTCTCGTATCCTATTAGGTTTACATTAGCTGCCTTTACCATTGCATCTGCTGCTTCAATAGCTCCTGTTAGACCTTTAGTTTCTATCATTCCTAGTGCTTGACTCATTTTAAATTCCTCCTTAATAGTGTTCTATCACATTAAAATCAAATATTTTTATTTTCCAGCTTGGGCCTGAGCCTCTACCTTCTCTTCGTTGGCTGCTGGCTTTTTAGTTGCTGGCTTTGAATCCTGCTTTGCTTCCGGTTTAGAAGCTTCAGCTTTCTCAGCTTTTTTAGCCTCTAAGTTTTTCTTGAATTCCTTCATAAGCTTGTCTATTTCATCATGAGGTCTTGGGATTACATGACTTGCCGAAACGTCTCCTACTCTCATAGCCGCTTCAACACCTGCATCAACTGCCGCCCTAACTGCCGCAACTTCTCCAGCAATATGAATTGTCACACTTATGCTCTTGTTCACTCCGATTACTTTGTCAAAACCTACTAGCTCTACCTCTGCAGCCTTGCATGCCGCATCTAGAGCGCTGACTGCTGTAGTAAGCCCTATAGCTTCAATAATTCCTAGTGCTGCTCTCATTAATTACACCTCCTGCTCTAAAATAGAGAACCTTTCTTTCCTATAGAGTCCAATGTCACTTTCGGTATATAGTCGCTCAAACTTCCCATGACATTTCCTCTAACAGATGTCTTGACATTTTCACTATTTTGAGGTTTAACATCGTTTGAAGATGAATTAACCTTATCTCCAGCTAGTTGACTTAAAGACATCATTCCGCCTTGCTGTCTTCCATCTACGGCTGACTCCGTTCTTTTAGAGCTCGGAGCAACTGTCACTTGGCTGTCGCCTTTTCCAGAAGCTAGTGACTCTATGCTTACAGCTTTCACCCCGCCACTCTTGGCTGAGTTTAGCTGCTTTCCGTAGCTAGACTTAGCTCCAAATCCAGCTTTACTCGAGTTTGCTGAACTTGAAGGCTTAGCTGCCATTGAAAGCGCATCTAGTGTCTTAAGTGCTCCTAGTCCCTTAGATTCCGCGACTCCATTAGATGATGGCTTAGGCGTATAATTCGAGCTGGAAGCAGGCTTTTTAGGGCTTAGAGAGCTAAGTGTCTCTATAGTCACATTCTTTTGACCTTTGTTTAATATACTTTTCAAGATATCGTCCTCTTTAGCGCTCAAGTTAAGCTCTCTTGTAGAGGTGCTCGGTCTCTTGTTAACTGCTACACCCTTCTTGCTCACAATATTCTTCATAACTACTCTTGCTAATGGGTTAGCCATTTTTTTCACCACCATTTAGCTATTTATTATAGTAATACATCTAATAATTTATCTACCTCGTCATGAGGTCTTGCTATTACATTTGTCGCTACAATCTCTCCTAGCTGTCCCGCAGTTTCAGCCGCATTTTCAACTGCTGCTTTTACAGCAGCTACTTCGCCTGTAACTATGGCAGCCACAACAGCTGAACCAACTATGTTTAGGTCTACGATATGAACATCTGCCGATTTAACCATAGTATCTGCAGCCTGAATTGCAGCTACTAGACTTCTAGTTTCAACCGAACCTAGTGCTTGTCTCATATTGCTCTACCACCTTTATCTATTTTCTATTTTTAATTCCTGGGAAGTACTTCTCTATATCCAGCTCTCCCTCATATCCTGGGATTATAGCCATATTATAAAGACCTTCCTCATCATCAAGTGGTTTAGTTGCATCTATTCCCATCTTATCAGAGACTCCTCTGTAAGTGTGAGATGCTTCCAATGCTGAGCCTAGTGCATCCGGTATAATAACAACGTCCTTAGAAGCTTGAACTCTTGAAGCAAGTGCAAGTTCAACGCTCTTAGTGTTGTATATGTCTATGTCTCCATCGACTACTACAACGTGCTTTATATCATATCCGCTAGAAAGCGCTCCAAGTATAGCTGTCTTCGGATCTCCAGCCTTTTTCTTGTTTATAGATACTATAGCGTGAAGTCTGCATCCACCACCTATAGTTATGTTGACGTCATTACACTCCACTAGGTTGTTTACTGCATTGAAGACTTCAACTTCTCTTATAAGTCCATTAGAGAAATGCTCTTCTCTACATGGGAAGGCGTGCTGGAATACAGGGTTGTTTCTATGGCTTATCGCAGTCACTTCCATAACTGGAACTGGCTCTGACTCACCGTAGTAGCCCATAAGCTCTCCAAAAGGTCCTTCAACTTCATATCTTCCTGGAACTATATGTCCCTCTAAAACCATTTCAGCCTGAGCTGGTACAAGTACATCTATAGTGCTACACTTTGTAAGCTCTAGTGGCTCACCTCTAAGAGCAGAGTCCACCTCGAACTTGTCTATTCCGTATCTTGACGAGCTTATCTGCGAAGCTAAAAGGAAAGTCTCATCGTATCCAAGAACTACAGCACACTCAAGTGGCTTGTTCATCTTGGCATATCTCTCTATCTGCGCACGTAGCCTAGGCGAGTGTCTAGATACAAGAGTGTTTATTATGTTTCCGCCTCTGACCTGGAATCTACGTACAGCCATGTGATACTCACCTGTCTCGTCGTCCTTTATTATCATCATTCCAGCAGTTATAAAAGCTCCTGAATCATGCTCATGAGAAGTCGGTGAAGGAAGTATCTTAGGTATGTCCACAGCTCTTCCGCTTATCAGATTCTCTTTTATAGGCCCACTGCTCACTATTTTATAAGGCTGAGGGTTTGCTATTGCATCCATAAACCTGTATAGTCTGTTTTCAGTGTTTACACCCATTAGATCGTAGTATATTCTACGGTTTCCGTATAATGCCCCTATAAGTGGCATGTCATATCCTTTAACGTTGTTAAAAATCATTGGTTTTTCGTTTTCAAAGTATCTTAGTACAGCTCCTAGTTCAAACTTAGCGTCTACAGGAGTATTACACTCCATAAGGTCTCCAGATCTTCTAAGCTTGTCCATAACAGCTCTTAACATTTGTGCTCCCACAAAGTTCCCTCCTTTCGAAGATATTGTTTTATTCTCCCCATCTTGGAATTAGATTGTGTTCTATTCTCATCTGATCCAGTATTCTGGCCACTATGGAGCTAACCATATCTCCTATTGATTCTGGATGACTGTAAAATCCTGGAGAGGCAGGCAGTACCGTCACTCCTGTTCTAGAAAGCTTCAACATGTTTTCTAGGTGAATAGAACTCAATGGAGTCTCTCTAGGTACAACTATAAGCTTTCTGTTCTCTTTAATGGTTACATCTGCAGCTCTCGTCAGCAAATTGTCTGATAATCCATTAGCAACAGCAGATATTGTCTTCATTGAGCAAGGAACTATCACCATAGCGTCTGTCAAGAAAGATCCACTCGCTATAGGCGCAGCTAAATCCTTATTTTCGTGGTAGTAAGTTGCAAGGCTCTTAAGCTCTTCTAAGTTTATGTCACATTCATGCTCTGTCACATACTCTCCTAGTGTAGACACAACTAGATGTGTCTCTACTCCCAGCTCTTGAAGCACTTTCAAGAGTGCAACTCCATATATTGAACCACTACCACCAGAAATACCTACAACTACTCTCATCGTTTTTCCTCACTTTCTGGTGCTATTGTCTTTAATTCTGTCTTTAAGTATAAAAAAGTCGTCTTTACTATCTGAAGACGGCCCATTCTGTTTGTACTATTTATTAATGACTACTCTCCCACTAAGGGAAAGTAGTCATTTTTAATTGTTTTAAGCCAGATTCTTACTTCTCTCCAACTTTGTTTTCTTGGTCTCCAGCTCCTGCCCATGCATCTATTCCAGCGTCTATAGCTGAAGTGAACTCGTCTATAGTCATAACCTTAGTGAATATGCTTAGGTCAACTAGTCCGTGCTCGTGCTGAGCTTGGTCCTTAGAGTGTACTCCGTCGCTAAGAGTTATAACTCTGTAAGCTAGTGCAAGTGCGTCAGCTGCAGTTGATCTAACACATACGTTAGTCCAAACTCCAGTAACAACAACTGTGTCTAGGCTCTCTTCTCTTAGGTATAGGTCTAGGTCTGTGTGCCAGAATGAAGAGTGTCTTCTCTTAGGTATAGTGTACTCTTCTCCTTCTGGGTAAAGCTCTTTTATGAAGTCTGATCCCCATGATCCTTTTATAGCGTGTACTGGTCTAACTCTGAAGTCAGCGTCGTTCTTTCTGTGTGCTTCTTGGATGTGGATTAGTTGAACGTCGTCTTTTCCTCCAGCGTTTCTCTCTCTTACCCATTTGAAAAGCTTTTGTAGGTTAGGAACTATTTCCTCTCCTCCTGGACATCTAAGTGGAGCTTTCTCTCCTATAAAGTCGTTAAGCATGTCGATTACTATTATACCATATCTGTGTTGATTACTCATATTGTGTTTCCTCCTTGGATTTTAAAATTAAAATTTTTATTTTTAAGCAGACGGCACTACACCGTGCACTGTATAGTGCCGTCTGAAATCTAACCTTTTGTTTGTTTATATTGAACTTATACCCTGTTCCCTAATGTGAAAACTTTTTTTGGGCATTTGTCATTTCTATCTGAATTCTGGAAGGTCTTCTCTTTCTCTTCTGTTAACTCCTGTAGGAGTTGTAGTGTTGTAAGTTATTGTTTTAGGAAGAACTTGTATGCTCTGTCTCTTAACGAACTTACCGAATCCTGGCTTAACCATGATTCCCTTGATTCTTCTTATATCTTCGTTTATCTTCTCTGGATGAAGCTTTCTGTAACTTCTGTCGTACTCAGCAGATGCTAGCTCAGGGAATTGCTCGAATATATCAGCAAACTTCTCTGCACATCCCTCTGGGAAGTTGTGAACTATCTTGTCTAGTTCTGCATCAGTAAGAGTTGGAAGAACTCCTTCTTGTGCATCGTCGAACACTAGAGTTCCACGGATTATAGTCTTGATTATTCTTCCCTTAAGCTTCATTCCCTCAAGTGGAGTGTATCCACACATAGAAGCTTGAGTCTTAGGATCTATTGTCCACTCTTTGCTAAGGTCAACTATAGCGAAGTCTGCGTCTGATCCTACCATCATAGCACCCTTCTTAGGATATAGACCGTAGTGCTTAGCTGCGTTAGTAGCAAGTACTTCTACAGTTCTGCTAAGTGAAAGTCTTCCTTTGTTTAGTCCCTCTGATATTATGATCGGAGCCATAGTCTCAGTTCCTGGGATTCCAGGGAATGCATTCCATATAGTTGTTCCTTCACTTGTCTTCTCAGACTCTAGCTCGTAAGGAGCATGGTCTGTAGCCATGAAGTCTATGCTTCCGTTTCTTAGTCCTTCCCAATGCTCTTCGTTGTCTCCTGAAGTTCTGATTGGAGGCGCTATTTTAGCACAAGCTCCGTGCTTAGTCATTGCATCTTGGTAGTTAAGAGTTAAGTAGTGTGGGCATGACTCAGAAGTAGCGTTTATTCCTCTCTTCTTAGCCTCTCCTATAAGCTTAGCTCCTATTCCTGTACTCATGTGAACTATGTGAAGTCTAGCTCCAGTAGCTTCTGCAAAGCTGATTCCTAGCTCTATAGCAACTTTCTCAGCAAGCTCGTTTCTAGCTTCTGACCAAGCTGGGCCGTCCATTCTTCCGTCTGCTTGGAACTTCTTAACATAGAAGTCACACATAGCAAAGTTCTCTGCATGAATACCTATTGGAAGACCAGTCTTAGCAACTTCTTTGAAACACTCTAGCATTTCAGGGTCAGTAACTCTTGGATAAGTTGGAACTGATGGAGTCATGTAAACTTTGAATGCAACTACTCCGAAGTCTGCTTGCTCCTGAACGTTGTGCATCCAACCTTCTCTTACGTCTTCTCCAGTAACTCCTCCCCATAGACCATAGTCTACTACTGTTTGAGCGTTAGCTATGTCTATTTTAAGCTCTAGTTGCTTAACTGTTCTTGTAGATGGAACTGTACAACATGGCATGTCTATTATAGTAGATATACCACCTCTTACAGCTGCAGCTGATCCAGTTACCCAGTTCTCTCTGTGTCCGAATCCATGGTACATTATGTGTGTATGTGAGTCCATGAATCCAGGGAAAACCAAATGGCCTTCTGCGTCTATAACTTCTTTAGCCTGCGCACCGTGAGTACTGTCAACAAATCCTGCTATCTTCTCTTCTAGAACCAGTATGTTTGTCATTACTGTTTCGTCACCTTGAGGTATCTTTGCATTTTTGATAATTAGATCGTACATTCTTATTACGCCTCCTAATTTTGTTTTGACACTTTTTTGTGCCTCTTAACATATAACCTCTTGCTTTAAAATATTTATATGAACTGAAGGCTTACGCCTTCAGCCATTAACTTTAAATCTGTGGTTTCAGACTAGAATAGTCCTACTATTTCTCCAGACTCAAGTACGTCCATTCTCTCCGCTGCTGGTACCTTTGGAAGTCCTGGCATTCTCATTATGTCTCCTGTAAGAGCTACTATGAATCCTGCTCCTGCTGCAAGCTCTAGTCCTCTTATTG
>NZ_MKIE01000017.1 GCF_001855385.1 Andreesenia angusta
GCCGCTAGATCATTCGAATTCCGACCGAAGTTTTCCTTCGAGTTCTCTCGCTCGACTTGCATGTGTTAAGCACGCCGCCAGCGTTCATCCTGAGCCAGGATCAAACTCTCATTTAAAAAGTTTATCTTGGTCAGTCTTGCTGACTGTTTTTTCAGTTTTTTTGGATGTCTGATCATCCGTTAATTTGATCTCCCTTGCGGGCGATCTTAAGGAATTAACTTGCTTTTTACTGTTCAACTTTCAAAGTTCATTGTCGCCAGCACTTGTTCCCCGCTGACTACTTTATCTACTATATCATAACCAGTTCGTGGTGTCAATAGCTTTTTTAAATCTTTTTAACGTTTCTTTAATGCTGTCTTAGCTCTGCTTGTTTCTCTTTCGCATCTTTCAGAGACAACTTGCTTATCTTAACACTATATCTCATGCATGTCAATAGTTTAAATTGACTTTTTAAGAAAGCGAACAAACAATGAGTTTGTTCGCTTTTCTTTTAACCACTATGAGTTTGTCTTTTCCAGTTCCCTTTTGAACTTCTCTATTATCTTCTTTTCCATTCTAGAGACAGTCATCTGGGATATGCCCAAGTCGTTTGCTATCTCTATCTGAGTTTTCTTGTTGAAATACCTGTCACTTATTATCTGCTTCTCTATTCTGTTGAGCTTCTCTATAGTCTTAGACAGGAAGTCATTGTTCTCTATCTTCAAGAACTGCTTGTCCTCTTCTCCTATTAGATCAGAAAGCGATATCTCCTTGTCATCTCCATCCGATTCGTACGAAATATCTAGCGATTGAGGCGTGTATACCTTGCTCGCTTCCATAACCTCCAGCACTTCTTCCGGTGTGGAGTTCAAGTATTCAGCCAACTCATATACATTTGGAGCTCTTTGAAGCTCCTGGCTCAAAGTCGTTTTTGCCAGATTAACTTTTTGAGAGAGCTCTTGAATCCTTCTAGGAACCCTGATAGCCCAGCCTTTGTCCCTGAAGTACTTCTTTATCTCTCCTATTATAGTAGGTGTCGCAAAGCTTGAAAATTCGTAGCCCTTATCTATATCAAACCTGTCAACTGCATATATAAGGCCTATACAAGCCACTTGATATATGTCATCGTAGTCGATTCCCTTGTTAGCATACTTTTTAGATAGAATCTCCGCTATATACATATATCTCGATATGAGCTCTTCTCTGACATCAATGTTTTTCGTCTCTGCATATTTTCTAAAAAGCTCTTTACTGTCTTTCTTGATTTTAAGCTTTTCTTTTGCTTCGTTTGATGTAGAATTGCCCATATTACTCATCCTTTTTCGACTTTGTCATTTTTATTTCCATTTCGCCTTCTTCTGACTTTGAAATATCTACATCATCCATCAGCGACTGTATTATCATTATTCCAAGCCCATCTTCTAGAAGTGACGCCAGTTCCATAGCATCTTCGTCTATTTCTTCAGTCTCTTCTCGTTCTGATCTAACCTTGCTTTTTATTTCTATATCTAAACTATCCTCTGAAACTACATACTCTATCTTGAATTCGCTTTCCTCTTTGGGATTCAGACTCTCTATTATACTTGTGCAGGCTTCTCCTACAGATACCTTTACGTCGTCTATATCATCTATATTGAACCCCATCTTAGCCGCAATTGAAGACGCTGTGAGTCTTATGAGGCTTAAGTATTCACCTCTAGCCGGTATTTTAAGTTTTATGACATCCTTTACGCTCTCCATTGTCATTACCCCTCTATCTTGAACACTTTGTCTAAGCTAGTCAGGGAGAACAGTTTCTTTATGCTTGGCTTTAAATTTATTACTTTTATCTCTTTTTCTAGTTCTTGCGATTTTTTAAGCGCACTTATTAGCACCCCTAGTCCAGTGCTATCTATATAGTCCAAGTTTTCTCCGTCTACAACAAGGTCACTCTTTTTTTCTTCTATAGCATCTATTAGTATCCCTTTAAACTGATTAGATGTGTGTATATCTATCTCTCCTATTGGCTGGATATAGTATGCTCTCGTATCTTCATCAAAATTCTTAATAACGTCTAAAGCCACATTATTACCCCCTATTTTATAGTCGTCTCAAATTATAGTATATCATCTTATGTCTCATTGTAAACAAAAAAACGAGCTGTTCTGTCTACTCTTCGGCCACTATTTTTGCAACTGAACTTACCTTATCATCTTTTTGCATTTTCATAAGTCTAACGCCTTGAGTTGTCCTGCCCATATTGGATATATCTCCTACGTTTAATCTTATTATAGTCCCCATTGTGGAGTTTATCATGACTTCATCTTCATGGCTCACCACTTTTGCACTTATCAAATTCCCTGTAACATCCTTTACGTTGTAAGTCTTTATTCCTTTTCCGCCCCTCTTTTGAAGCCTGTAGTCTTCAAGCGGAGTTCTTTTACCGTATCCATTTTCACTTATGACAAGCAGGTCTTTACTCTCTTCTACAAGGTCAACACCCACTATTTTGTCTCCCTCTTTCAGTGTCATTGCCTTTACTCCTGCTGCAGTTCTTCCCATAGCTCTCACATCTGTCTCTTCAAACATTATTGCAAGGCCGTAAGATGTAACCGCTATAAGCTGGTCTTCTCCACTTGTCTTCCTGACAGATATAAGCTCGTCTCCATCTTTCAATGTTATCGCTATGATCCCTGTCTTTCTTATGCTTTTCAACTGCTCTAGGTCTATCTTCTTTATGACTCCATGATCTGTAACCATAACCAAGTAGCTTTCTTTGCTGAAATCCCTTATAGGAATAACCGCATTTACTTTTTCCCCTGGATTTAACTGGAGCAAGTTTATTATAGCTGTCCCTTTCGCCTGCCTTTTGGCTTCCGGTATGTCGTAGGCCTTCAGGCAATATGCCCTACCTTGATTTGTAAAGAAAAGCAAGTTGTCGTGAGTAGATGTAGTGAATAAATCAGATACAAAATCTTCATCTCTAGTCGTAATCCCTGAAATGCCCCTTCCACCTCTTCTTTGAGTCTTGTAGGTATCCTCAGGCATCCTCTTTATATAGCCCATATGAGTCAGGTTTATTACAACATCCTCTTCATCTATCAAGTCTTCCATATCTAGTTCGTCTTCTGCCGGAACTATCCTTGTCCTTCTCTTGTCTCCATACTTTTCTTTTATCTCTAGAAGCTCGTCTTTTATTATCTTGTATATTAGCTCGTCGCTTGAGAGTATCTCTTTGAACTTAGCTATCTCCAATATTATGTTCTTGTATTCGTCTTCTATCTTTCCTCGCTCTAGTCCAGTAAGCCTTTGAAGCCTCATGTCCAGTATCGCCTGAGCTTGGATTTCCGAAAGTCCGAATTTCTCTATAAGCCCATCTTTTGCCTCTTGAGCTATCTTAGACCCTCTTATCAGCTTTATAACTTCATCTATTCTGTCGAGTGCTATTTTCAGCCCCTCCAGTATATGGGCCCTGCTTTCAGCCTTCTTGAGTTCGTATTTTGTCCTTCTGACTATCACATTGTGCTGATGTGACAGGTAGTGCTGCATTATCTCTTTCAGGTTGAGAAGCTTTGGCCTGTCGTCTACAAGTGCTATCATTATTATGCTGAATGTATTTTGAAGCTGAGTGTACTTGTAGAGCTTGTTGAGTATTACATTTGGATTTGCATCTTTTTTTACTTCTACTACTATTCTCATTCCATCTCTGTCCGACTCATCTCTTAAGTCTGAGATTCCCTCTATCTTCTTGTCTCGCACAAGACTAGCTATCTTCTCTATTTCTCTGGCCTTGTTTACCTGATAAGGAATCTCTGTGAATATTATGCTTGATCTTCCCTTTTCGTTCACCTCTATATTGCTGACAGCTCTTACAGTCACTTTTCCTCTTCCTGTCCTGTAGGCTTCACTTAATCCGTCTTTCCCCATTATCATGGCCCCTGTAGGGAAGTCTGGTCCCTTTATATGCTTCAGTATATCTTCAACTTCTACTTCAGGGTTCTCTATAAGCTCCACTATCCCGTTGATTATCTCTTTTAGATTATGAGGTGGTATAGACGTAGCCATACCAACAGCTATACCGGAAGATCCATTTGCCAGTAGATTTGGGAATCTGCTTGGCAGCACTTTTGGCTCGTCAAGCGTCTCGTCGAAGTTTGGTCTATAGTCTATAGTCTCTTTCTCTATGTCTCTGAGCATCTCTGTAGTTATTTTGCCCATTCTAGCCTCTGTATAACGCATAGCTGCGGCGCTGTCTCCATCTACTGATCCAAAGTTACCGTGCCCGTCTACTAGCAGATACCTTGTAGAGAACTCCTGTGCAAGTCTTACCATTGCGTCGTATACAGCTGTATCTCCGTGTGGGTGGTACTTACCAAGTACGTCTCCGACTATACGAGCCGATTTCCTGTGTGGCTTTTCTGGCTGAAGGCTAAGCTCGTTCATCGCATATATTATTCTCCTGTGAACAGGTTTAAGCCCGTCTCTTACATCTGGAAGAGCTCTGCTCACTATTACACTCATTGCATAGTCAAGATATGACTTTTTCATCTCTTGCTCTATGTCTATTTTCTTTAAATTATTCATCTCTTCGCTCATCATTTCCTCCTGCTTCTTTATACTCACTTTGACTAAATCTATTTTATCATATATCTGCTTCCTTATTCCAAACAAAGATAATTTTAAAAGCTGGCAGAACTAAACTCCCATCCGCCAGCTTACAAGTTTTTTATTTATATGTCTAAGTTCTTTACGTATATAGCATTTTCTTCTATGAACTCTTTTCTTGGCTTTACCTTATCTCCCATTAGAGTCAGGAATATTTCGTCAGCTGCCTGTGCATCTTCTACATCAACTTGAAGCATTGTCCTTGTCTCTGGGTTCATAGTCGTGTCCCAAAGCTGGTCTGGATTCATCTCTCCCAGTCCTTTGTATCTCTGGAGAGAGTAGTTGCTTCTTCCTATCTCGTTTAGTATCTTCTCAAGCTCTGCATCGTCGTAAGCGTATATCTCTGTCTTTCCCTTTTTAACTTTGTAAAGGGGAGGCTGGGCTATATATATATGTCCGTTGTCTATAAGTGGACGCATATACCTGAAGAAGAAAGTCAGCAGAAGTGTCCTTATATGAGCTCCGTCCACATCGGCGTCAGTCATTATGACTATCTTCCCATACCTGAGTTTCTTTTCGTCAAAATCTTCTCCTATTCCGCATCCAAAGGCTGTTATCATAGTCTTTATCTCTTCATAGCCAAGTATTTTATCTAGTCTGGCCTTTTCGACGTTCATTATCTTTCCTCTAAGCGGAAGTATCGCCTGTATAGCTCTATTTCTTCCCTGCTTTGCAGATCCTCCAGCCGAGTCCCCCTCGACTATGAATACCTCGCATTTAGAAGGGTCTTTTTCAGAGCAGTCCGCAAGCTTTCCTGGAAGAGCCATGCTGTCTAGCGCGCTTTTCCTTCTAGTGAGCTCTCTCGCTTTTTTGGCAGCTTCTCTTGCCCTCGCAGCCCTTAGCGCTTTCTCTACTATTGTCTTAGCTTCTTTAGGGTGCTCCTCTAGGAAATTGCCCATAGCTTCACTGACTATGCTGTCGACTATTCCTCTCATCTCGCTGTTTCCGAGTTTTGTCTTGGTCTGTCCTTCGAACTGAGGCTCTGAGAGCTTTACAGACAGTACAGCTGTCATCCCTTCTCTCACATCTTCCCCTGTCAGATTTTCGTCTTTCTCTTTCAAGAACCCATTTTTTCTAGAATAGTCGTTTATTATCCTAGTGAGCGAAGCTCTAAGCCCGACTAGATGTGTTCCACCTTCATGAGTGCTTATATTGTTGGCAAAAGTATATACATTCTCTGTATACTCTGTAGTGTACTGAATGGCTAGCTCTACAGCCGAGCCTTCCTTCTCTCCTTCAAAGTATATTATGTCCTCATGAATAGGAGTTCTCTTTCTGTTCAGATACTGCACGAACTCCTTTATTCCGCCCTCGTAGTAGAATATATTCTCTTTTTCTATGCCTTCTCTTTCATCCCTAAACTCTATCCTCACGCCTTTGTTCAGAAAAGCAAGCTCCCTAAGCCTATGCTCTAGAGTCTCGTACCTGAAGTTTATCTCTTCAAATATGGTGTCATCTGGCTTGAATATTATCTCGGTACCAGTTTCACTTGTATCTCCTACCACCTCTAGCTCTGTTACAGGTACTCCTCTTTCGAACTTCTGGCTGTATATCTTTCCATTTCTCTTGATTACTGCCTGTAAATTCTCTGAAAGCGCGTTAACTACTGAAACTCCGACTCCATGCAGTCCTCCTGAAACTTTGTATGCATCGTTGTCGAACTTTCCACCTGCGTGCAACACTGTAAGTACAGTCTCAAGCGTTGACTTACCAGTCTTTGGGTGTACTTCTACCGGGATTCCTATTCCGTTGTCTCTAACTGAAACTATATTTCCGTCGCTTATCTTTATCTCTATGGTGTCGCATCTTCCCGCAAGAGCCTCGTCTATACTGTTGTCTACTACCTCGTAAACTAGGTGGTGTAGTCCTCTTGGTCCAGTGCTTCCTATATACATACCTGGTCTTTTCCTAACCGGGTCTAGTCCTTCGAGTACCTGTATCTGGGCTGCTCCATAATTTTGATTACTCTGATTCATTATATCCTATTCCTCCTAAGTCTATATTGTCTATAAAGTTTGATCTCTTTAAAAGAGTGCTCGATGATATCCCTGAGCTGTATATCTCGGTCCTGGTCTTTCCCTTTCTCAAGTCTTTCCTGCACTCTGTACTTTCCGTTATTATATAGGACTTTGGATTTTCTGAATCTTCAACCATGAATCCTTCTTCTGAAGCTATGCTGAAAAACTCCCTGTTCGTCTCAGATTTTTCCATGGACTCTACGTCCACTATAACTATTATGTCCTTAGTCGGAATGACTTTGTCTTTCCCTATATGCAAAAACACTTTATCACCTTCTCTTTTTTATCTGAAAATACTCCCGTCTTCTATCCTGAATATACGCTTGCTCTCATTGTCCAGTAAGTTAACATCGTCAGTTGAAGTTATTATGGTCTGAACCTTTTCAAAAGTGGAGATGAGGTACTTCCTCCTGTCTGAGTCAAGCTCCGATAGCACATCATCTAGCAGAAGTATTGGATAGTCACCCACCTCTTCCTTTATAAGCTCGACTTCTGCCAGCTTCAGAGAAAGCGCAGACGTTCTCTGCTGCCCCTGTGATCCGAAAGTCCTGCAAGAAACTCCGTTTAGCTCTATATCTATGTCATCTTTATGAGGTCCGTACTCTGTATTCCCCTTTTCCATATCCTTAGCCCTGCTTGAGCATAGGCATCCGTAGTATGATTTTTCAATTTCCTGCTTCGAGCTCTTGTCTATGGGAAAGGAAGATCTGTACTCTATGTCTAAAGACTCTTTCCCGTCAGTTATTTTTTTGTGGATATCTCTAGATATACAAGAAAGCTTTTCTATAAATCCCATTCTATCCAATATTATATCTGACCCTACATCGGCAAGCTGGATATCCCATGGCTCTAGCTGGTCGGCATTTATTCGCCCCCTGCTCTTTAGGAGCTTGTTTCTCTGAAAGATTATTTTGCTGTACTTGGCTAGATTGTACCTATACCTAGGCCTTATCTGCGATATCTCTGTATCTAGAAAAGCCCTCCTCTCTGAAGGGCCCGACTTTACGAGATTCAAGTCTTCCGGCGCAAATATAACCACGTTTATATTGCCTGAAAGCTCTGACAGTCTATTCAGTTCAAGCTTATTTATTCTCACTATCTTCTTGGCGTCTCTTTGAAACTTGAATTCCACAAATCTAGTTCCCCTTGAAGTCTCAGCTTCCACACCTATATAGGCCTTTTCTTTTTTAAAGTTTATAAGATCTCTGTCTTTTGTAACTCTGTAGGACTTTCCTATAGCAGCTATATATATGGACTCTAGCAGATTGGTTTTTCCCTGTGCGTTATTTCCTAAGAACAGATTAAGCTTAGGGCTTAAGTCTATTTTAATATTTTCATAATTCCTAAAATTTATTAAATTAACGCTTTTTACATACAAATTCAGCACTCTCCTATGCCGCTGATAGTCACTAACTTTAAATCCATTATACCATACATATTTGCGAACTTGCTATTTCACCCTATATGCTTCCTCGTAGCCCTCTACTTCAACGGTATCTCCTGATCTTATCTTCTTTCCCCTTTGAGTGACTACTATCCCATTTAATTTCACCATTTCACTTGAAATTAAATGCTTGCTCTCTCCACCTGTCTGGGCTATACCTACGTATTTCAACAATTGATCTAGCTTTATGAATTCGTCTTTTATTACCACTTCTTTCATCTCTATTCCTCCTCTGTTTACTTAATTATATATCAAAAAGAAAAAAATGCCCATAGCTTTAGCTATCGGCATTTTAAGTTTCAAACTACGCCAGCCTTACTGGAAGTACAAGGTAAGTGTAGCTTTCATCGTTCAACGGCTTCATAATGCAAGGGTTTACATTGCTTGTCAAGTAGAGCTCAATCTCTTCACTCTCTATGGCCTTTATACCGTCTAGTATATATTTAGAGTTGAATGCTATCTGTATATTGTCTCCCTCAAGCTTTATGGGAATACTCTCATATACATCTCCTATCTCGGAGTTGGATGTTATGACTACAGTGTCATCGCTTATATCTAGCTTTATCAGATTGTTTTTTCCTTCTCTTGCAAGAAGCGAAGCCCTCTCTATGGAGCTTTGGAGTTCTTTAGTGCTGACTACAGCCTTTGTCTTGTACTCACTTCTTATTATGTCTCTGTAGTTTAGGAACTGTCCCTCTAGAAGTCTTGAAGTTACAACAGTAGGGCCCGCACTGAAGATTATATGGTTCTCTGTTGTGGATATCTTTACGTCAGACTCGTCTTCATCTACTATCTTACTGACTTCAGAAAGAGTTTTGGCTGGTATTACGACTTTTATATCTTCGCTGTAGTCTATCTTCACTTTCTTAAGCGCCAGCCTGTAACCGTCTAAAGCTATTAGAGACGCTTCCGACTTTTCTATCTCCATAAGCGCTCCTGTCAGTATAGGTCTTGTCTCGTCTTGGGCTGTCGCAAATATGGTCTGCTTTATCATAGACCTTAGCAGTTCTTTTGAGATGTGGAATGACTTTTCTTCATCAAGCTCTGGAAGCTGTGGATATTCCTCGTAAGGCTGTCCCACTATGTTGAACTTTGAATTCCCACAGTTTATGTGAACATTGTTTTCCATATCGGCTTCAATAGAAATCTCCTCTGGAGGCAGCTTTCTGACTACTTCCCCAAACAACTTCGAAGTCAGTACTATGCTTCCCTCCTCGATTACGTTGCATTTGACTTTAGTTTCTATACCCAGCTCCAAGTCTGTACCTGTAAGTATAAGTTCATCGTTTATGGCTCTTAAGAGCACTCCACTCAGTATAGGCAGTGTTGATCTAGAGGATACTCCTCTCTGCACTATGCCAATAGCTTTGGACAATGTATTTTGTTGGATTGATATTTTCAATTGTGGATAACCTCCCTAGCTGTTTTTTTTGAAAAATGATAAATTAACTTAGTAATAGTAGTAGTAGGGCTTGTTGATATGTTGATAAGCCTACCTAATTGTTGCAATGAGAAGAGTAGAGCCTGTTGATTATATGTTGAAAACGAAAAAATAGCGATTCAAGTTATCAACATAATCCACTGACATATATTTAAGGCAAATATAATCAACAGGAAATCAGAAAATATAAACAAATACTGTTGATTATTCTCCCTTTATCTTCTTGACTATGTTTTCAACCCTGATTTTCAGTTCTGAATCATTTTCGAGATCTTTAGATATTTTTTCATATGCATGTATTACAGTTGTATGGTCTCTTCCTCCAAACTCCTCCCCTATTTTGGGAAGAGAGAGGTCAGTGAGTTCTCTGCACAAGTACATGGCTATCTGCCTTGGAAAAGATATGGATCTGGTTCTCTTTTTAGAGCTGAACTCCTCTATCTTAAGCTTGTAGTCATCGCCTACAACTTCCTTTATCCGCCCTACGTTCACCTCTTTAGGCTTAGATTTAGAGAGGATGTCTTTTAAAGCTTCCTCGGCAAGTTCTACAGAGATGCGTCTATTTGTAAGAGAAGAGTAGGCTACGACTCGAATGAGTGCACCTTCCAGTTCTCTTATATTTGACTTTATATTGGTGGCTATATAGAGCATGACTTCGTTGTTTACTTCGATATTTTCTAGGTTTGCTTTCTTTCTGAGTATTGCAATCCTAGTCTCTAGGTCAGGGGCTTGGATATCAGCTATTAGACCCCACTCAAACCTGGAGCGTAGTCTGTCCTCTAGCGTAGGAATCTCCTTTGGAGGCCTGTCACTTGAAATTATAATCTGTTTGTTGGCTTCATGAAGTGCGTTGAAAGTGTGGAAGAACTCCTCTTGTGTTCTCTCTTTTCCAGCTATAAACTGAATGTCGTCGACCAAAAGCACATCTACATTTCTATATCTGTTTCTAAACTCTGTGTTCCTGTCGTCTCTAATAGAGTTTATAAGCTCATTTGTGAACTTCTCCGAGGACACGTATACCACCTTGGACTTTGGGTTCTGAGAGAGAATATAATGTCCTATGGCGTGCATAAGGTGGGTCTTGCCTAGGCCGACGCCTCCGTATATAAAGAGGGGATTGTAGGCCATAGCAGGAGCTTCAGCTACAGCTAGAGATGCAGCATGTGCGAACCTGTTGCTGTTTCCAATTACAAAAGACTCAAAAGTATACTTAGGGTTTAGGTTTGGATTTTGAGAGACAGCGTAATCAGCTACATTAGGCTTTTCGCTCTCTGCGCTGTTGTCTATCTCACCGTCTTCGCCAGGACAAATAAGCCTTAGATTGTAGTCAAGGCCTGTAGTCTGGGAGATTGCATTTTTTAAAAGTATGAGGTACCTGTCCTCGATTATCTTCTTCGTGAACTCATTAGGTGTTCCAAGCACCACTTCTGATTCGTTTATTGTAAGAGGCTCCATAGTGTTGAACCAAGTGTTAAAACTGACATCGCTGAGCTCTGTCTTTATGAGTTCAAGAGAAGCTCTCCAGATATCATCTAAATTTGAATCCATAGTACACCTCCGTGGGAATATATTTATCAACATAGTTATTAACAAAAAATAAGCTTTAAAAACAAAAAAATATGAAAAAAATAGAATGTGGATATTTATGTAGAAAACTGTCTTTAAAAATTATATACTAAGATAATCAACAGATTTTAAAAAAAAGAAATGTGAATATTAATCGCTAAAACAACTTGAAATAGTCGAAAAATGAAAACCTCAGCGATAGTTATTCACAATATTGTCCACAACCTGTTGATAACTGTTGATATGTTGATAAAGTATCCACAACGAGTATTATATTATCAAAAACTGTGGAAAGTATCAATGTTTTATAAAAGATATCCACAGAATCAACAATTACGTAATCAACACGTAAGGATGAAAATGGTTTCAAAAGCGCATGATATGGGACTTTGGAGGAGCGTTCAAAAAAATATTTTATGGTGTATTTCCTTGACATAGAAGTAACTTGCTAATATAATCAAATAGTGGTACGTCTAGAATCGATTTAAGAAGAAACTAAGGTGTTTATATAGACACTTTGACATTGAAGGAGGTGTTAAGGATGAAAAGAACTTACCAACCAAAGAAAAGACAGAGAAGTAAAGAGCACGGTTTCAGAAAGAGAATGAAGAACAGATCAGGAAAAGCTGTGTTAAAGAGACGTAGATTAAAGGGAAGAAAGAAGCTATCTGCATAAGGCCGCACAAGTTTGTGGCCTTTTTATTCAATTTAAGGAGTAATTTTATGAAAAACAAAGAGGAGACACTTAGGAATAGCAGGGAGTTTAGGGTTGTCTATGATGGCGGGAAATCATTTGCCAACAAGTATCTAGTTCTTTTTTTCAAAGAGAACGGTCTTACATACAATAGAGTGGGCTTTGTAACTACGAAAAAACTCGGGAACAGTGTAACTAGAAATAAATTCAAGAGAAGACTTAAAGAAGCCTACAGAAAGCATAAGGACAGAGTGAAAAAGGGATACGACATAATCCTATTGTCAAGGGCTGGAGCTGGCGAGATAGACTACAGACAGATTGAGAGTGCTTTAAAGCACATAATGAAGATTTCTAGTCTTGCTGTGAAGGAGAGGTAAGTTTGAAGAGACTGCTTGTTCTTATTATAAGGATTTACCAGAAGTTCATATCACCGCTGACGCCGGATGCTTGCATATACTATCCAACCTGCTCAGAATACTCTCTTCAAGCCATAAACAAGTACGGTGCTTTTAAAGGAGGCTTTAAAAGCGTCAAGAGGATACTCAGGTGCCATCCTTTTGGAAAAGGGGGACACGATCCGCTACTATGAAAAGGAGGTTTTTAAGTGATAGATATAATTGCTAGACCGCTAGGGATGCTTCTTAAGTTTATGTACAATCTATGTGTAAGCATAGGACTGGACTTTGAGAGGCTTTCAGCATATTCGATGGCTATAATACTTGCAACTATAGTGTTTAAGCTTATACTACTTCCGCTTACTATAAAGCAGACAAAGTCAATGCAAGGCATGCAGGCCATACAGCCTAAGATGAAGGAGCTTCAGAAGAAATACAAGAATGACCCTCAAAAGCTAAACGAGGAGACTATGAAGCTGTACAAAGACAACAAGGTGAGTCCTTTTGGAGGATGTTTGCCACTTCTAGTACAGTTCCCAATACTTATAGGATACTTCAGGGTTATGCAGGACCCTGTGAAATACGTATTTGAATCTCAAGCGGCGTTTGACGCCATGGGTAAGGGCTTCTTATGGATAATCGATATAGCTCAAAAGCCTACGGCGATTATAAACGGAATGCCTAACGACTTTCAGATAGCTGGAGTGACAATTCCGATAATAGCCATAATATCGGCTATTACGACTTACTTCTACAGCAAGTACAGCATGCAGATGCAACCGACTACAGACGGGGCATCGGATCAGGCTCAGTCTACTCAGAAGATAATGCTCTATATAACTCCTGCAATGTTCCTTTACTTTGGATACAGCTATCCTGTAGGTTTTACTATTTACTGGACTGTCTCTAATATATTCCAGATAGTTCAGCAGTTAATTTTGAACAAGACGTTTAAGAAGGTCAAGGGGGAATCTAACTGATATGAAGTCTGTAATAAAATCAGCTAAAACTGTTGAAGAAGCTGTAGATATTGCATTGAAAGAGTTAGGACTTGAAAGAGAAGATGTAAGCATAGAGGTGCTAGAAGAGCCTTCAAAGAGGTTTTTCGGGCTTATGGGGACTACACCGGCCAAAGTAAAAGTGGTTGGAGACAAGGAGCTGGAGTACTTAGCAGAGTCATTTTTGAAAGAGCTGCTTGAGAAGATGAATATAGAGGGAAGTATCAAGGCATCTAAAAACAAGAACGAAATATTTGTAAAAGTAGATGGCATATCTAGCACAGACAAGGGAATTCTAATAGGGAAAAGAGGCAGCACGCTTGACTCTATACAGTACTTGCTGAGCTTGTCGCTAAACAAAAACAGAGACAAATATGTCAAAGTTACTCTTGATATAGAGGACTACAGGGAAAAGCGAGAGCAGACACTGGTCGAGCTTGCCAAGAAACTGGCCAACACTGTAAAGAAAAACAAGAAGACAATAAGGCTAGAGCCTATGAACCCATATGAGAGAAGGATAATCCACTCGGCGCTTCAAGGCGACAAGGGGATAGTGACTTATAGCGAAGGCGAAGAGCCATACAGAAGAGTTATAGTACAGCTTAAAAAAGAAAAGTAATATGCAGGGTGTCGAATATTCGGCACTCTTTTTATGTTTTTTTGCATTGTATAGTATATAATATTCTGAGAGTATAAAGAGAGAAGAGAAGGTGAAGAGATTTGGATATAGATACGATAGCGGCAGTAGCAACCCCTCCAGGAGAGGGTGGAATCGGGATAATAAGGCTTAGCGGCAAAAAATCTTTAGAGATAGCGGATGCTATCTTCAAAGGAGCGAGTGAAAAGCCCCTAAGTGGACTAGAGGAGAGAAGATTGAACTACGGGCATATAGTCAATCCAAAAGACAGGAGAGCTGTAGACGAGGTCATGGCCGTATACATGAAAGAGCCTAAGACATACACCAAAGAAGACGTGGTGGAGATACACTGCCATGGAGGAGCCATTTCAGTCAGAAGGATACTTGAGCTTGTGCTATTGGAAGGAGCCAGGCTTGCAGAGAAAGGCGAATTTACAAAGAGGGCGTTTCTAAACGGAAGGATAGACCTATCGCAGGCGGAAGCTGTAATAGACCTTATAAAGGCCAAGACAGATGCCAACTTCGACATGTCGCTAAACCAGTTAGAGGGAAGTATGACTTTGAAAGTAAGAGAGCTTCAGAACGAGCTGCTCTCTATGCTTGCCCATATAGAGGCGTCGATAGACTTCCCGGACCAGGATGTGGAGGAGATCACATCTGAGGAGCTGAAGAAGACTGCAAAACACGTATATGAAGAGATAGACAAGCTGATAGCCACCTCCAATACGGGACGGATTATAAAAGAGGGAGTAAAGACTGTGATACTGGGGAAACCCAACGTGGGAAAATCATCTCTTATGAACGCCCTCCTCAGAGAGAACAGAGCCATAGTTACGGACATTCCGGGCACAACTAGAGATATAATAGAGGAGTATGTAAACATAAACGGGATACCACTTAGGATAGTAGACACTGCTGGGATAAGAGAAACAGACGACCTAGTGGAGAAGATAGGTGTAGAAAGAGCCAAGGAGATGCTCAGAGACGCCGACCTTGCAATAGTGGTATTTGACTGCTCCAAGGAGCTAGAGCAGGAGGATATCGAGATAATATCGCTTGTGAAGGACAAGCCTGCAATAGTTCTATTCAACAAGACCGATCTAGACAGCAAGCTAAGAGAAGAAGACGTCTCCAACATGCTGAAAGACAAGTATATAATAACCACCTCTATGCTGGAGGGAAAGGGAATAGACAAGCTTGAAGAAAAGCTGAAAGAGATGTTTTTGAGCAGCGAAGTTGAAATAGGAGAGGATCCTATAGTCACAAATACAAGACAGAGGGACTTGCTTATAAAGGCCAAAGAAAATGTCCAGGACGCACTGGATGCACTCAATATGGAGATGCCTGTAGACTGTATAGAGGTCGACATAAAGGGCTGCTGGGAGAACCTGGGCTTTATAACTGGGGACTCTATTGGAGAAGATATAATAGACAAGATTTTCAAGAACTTCTGCATTGGAAAGTAGAAGGAACGGGAGGAAATATGAGCAGAGCAATAGAATTTTTTGCTGGGAAATATGACGTTATAGTAGTAGGAGCAGGGCATGCAGGCTGCGAAGCCGCAATAGCTTCGGCCAAGATGGGTAAAGAGACACTTATACTGACCATGAGCCTTGATGCCGTGGCGCTTCTCGCCTGCAACCCTTCTATAGGAGGGACTGGCAAGGGACATCTAGTAAAAGAGATAGACGCCCTAGGCGGAGAGATGGGAATAGCTATAGACGAAACTATGATACAGTCTAGAATGCTAAACACCTCGAAAGGGCCGGCTGTACATTCTCTCAGAGCCCAGGCCGACAAGTTCGAATACCAGAACAAGATGAAGTACAATCTGGAAGATCAAGATAATCTTGACTTGAGGCAAGGCGAGGTCACAGAGGTGCTGGTGGAAGACGGAAAAGTCAAGGGCGTGAAGACTAGGACAGGAGCTACCTACAGTGCGGATTCAGTGATAATAGCTACAGGAACTTACCTCAAGGGAAGGATATTTATAGGGGAGCTCAACTATGAGGGAGGTCCTAACGGGTTTTTCCCATCTACAGAGCTCTCAGACAGCTTGAGGCAAATCGGATTCGAGATGAGGAGGTTCAAGACGGGAACTCCTGCCAGGATACACAGCAAGTCTGTGGATTTCTCGAAGACAGAGCCTCAGCATGGAGACGAAGAGATAATCCCGTTCTCCTTTATGACAGACGAGCTGAACGTAGAGCAGATACCGTGCTATTTGACCTACACAAACGAGAAGACCCACCAGATAATACTGGACAATATAGGAAGATCCCCGATGTACGCTGGGGATATGGAGAGCGTCGGGCCTAGGTACTGCCCTTCGATAGAGGACAAGGTGGTCAGGTTTACCGACAAGAAGAGGCATCAGGTGTTTGTAGAGCCAGAGGGAAGGCATACTGCCGAGATGTATGTGCAGGGGATGTCTACAACACTTCCTGAAGACGTGCTTCTGGAGATGATGAGATCTGTGGAAGGCCTTGAAAATGTCAAGATAATGAGAGGCGCATATGCAATAGAGTACGACTGCATAGACCCTACACAGCTCAAGCTTTCGCTTGAGTCGAAGGCAGTGGAAAACCTCTTTTTTGCAGGGCAGATAAACGGAACTTCGGGCTATGAAGAGGCAGCCTCTCAGGGGCTTGTGGCAGGGATAAACTCCGTGTTAAAGCTAGACGGAAGAGAGCCGCTTATCTTGGACAGATCGGAGGCCTATATAGGGGTGCTCATAGACGACCTTGTGACAAAGGGAACAGAGGAGCCGTACAGGATGATGACTTCAAGATCCGAGTACAGGCTGACTCTAAGACAGGACAATGCAGACTTAAGGCTTACAGAAAAAGGATACAGCGTAGGGCTGGCCTCCGAGGAGAGGTACAGAAGATACCTTGAGAAGAAGCAGTCTCTAGAAGACGAGCTGGAGAGGCTTAAGAACTACAAGCTTACACCGAACGCAGAGGTGAACAGCTACCTAGAGAGCATAAACACAACTCCGCTCAAGACACCAACATCCATGTACGACTTTATAAAGAGGCCGGAGATAACTTACGACATGCTTTCAGGCATAGACCCTGAGAGGCCGGAGCTGAAGAAAGAAGTCAGGATGCAGGTTGAAATCCAGATAAAATACGATGGGTATATAAAAAAGCAGACAATCCAGATAGACCAGTTCAGAAAGCTTGAGCATAAGAAGCTCTCTGAAGAGATAGACTACAGCGAGATAAAGGGGCTTAGGCTAGAGGCAAGACAGAAATTAAACGACATAAAGCCGGAGTCAGTAGGTCAGGCCTCCAGGATATCAGGAGTCTCGCCGGCAGATATAAACGTGCTGCTCATATACCTAGAACAGCAGAATAGAAACAGGAGAGATAGAAAAGATGACTAAGATGGATGTTTTCATAGATGGAGCTAAAGAGCTGGGACTAGACCTTTCGGATAGAGAGATCGAGATGTTCTCAGATTACAAGAGACTTTTAAAGGAATGGAATGAAAAGATAAACATAACAGCCATAACAGATGACGACGAGATAGACATAAAGCACTTTTTAGACAGCGTATCTGTTTTCAAGAGCGGGTTGATAGGCGGAAATGAGAGGATCATAGATGTGGGAACAGGCGGAGGCTTTCCAGGAATACCTGTAAACATACTGAAGCCAGACACAGAGGTGGTGCTCTTAGACGGTCTGAACAAGAGGCTTAAATTCTTGAATGAAGTAATAGATACGCTAGGGCTTAAGAATATATCCACAGTTCACGGCCGTGCAGAAGAGCTCGGGAGAAAAAAGGAGTACAGAGAGACTTTCGACATAGCTGTGTCTAGAGCTGTAGCTTCACTTAACACACTCTCTGAATACTGCCTTCCATTTGTAAAGGTAGGAGGCTACTTCATAGCCATGAAAGGACCGGATGTAGATGAGGAGATAGAGCAGGCGGAAAAAGCGATAGAAAAGCTAGGCGGGCAGATAGAGAAGAGGATAGACATACCACTTCCATCGAGCGACATAGTCCATAACTTGCTTTTGATAAAGAAAGTGAAGGGAACGCCATCTGTATACCCTAGAGGCGGAGGGAACCCTAAGAAGAAGCCACTTTAGACTGTAGAGCAGAGCGAAGTTTTTCGCTCTGCTTTTTTATGTCATTATGGGTATAAAAATAACGAGGAATACTATATAATCTACCTATAGGTTTTTAAAGGAGAGAGCAGGAATTTGAAGATTGAAGAAATAGATTTAGACCTTATAGAGCCAAATAGAGAGCAGCCCAGGACTAGCTTCAATGGAGACAGTTTATCTGAACTCAGGGACTCCATAGAGCGAAACGGCATAATACAGCCAATTGTGCTAGTCAAAAACGGCAGGACCTACAGGATAGTTGCCGGAGAGAGAAGATGGAGAGCTGCCATGGGGCTTAAGATGAAGAAGATACCGGCTGTGGTCAGAGAGATCAGCAGGGAGGAAGAGCTCGAGATAGCAATAGTCGAAAACATTCAAAGAGAGAGCTTGAATCCGGTGGAAGAGGCATTGGCTTTTAAAAAATACCTAGCTGAAACGGGAAAGACCCAGGAGGATCTGAGCGAGATACTCAGCAAGAGCAGGTCATATATATCGAACACAATAAGGCTCTTAAAACTTCCAGGGGACATAGTAGAGCATATAAAGTCTGGATCATTGAGCTCGGGACATGGGCGTGCACTTCTGAGCGCTGGAGACGAGGAGCGCATGAAAGAGCTTTGCAAAAGAGCGCTAGAAGAAGAGCTGTCGGTTAGAGAGCTGGAAAGACTTGTATCTGAAGAAAAGTGCTCGTCGGTGAAGAAGGTCGAGAAAAAGAGAGATATACATGTGGAAGAGATAGAGAGAAAACTTACTGAGAGACTTGGAAACAAAGTCAGAATTAAAAACGGGAAGCACAAGGGAAAGATAGAGATAGAGTATGGCAGGAGCGAGGAACTAGATTTCCTGGTGGACATCCTGTCTAGACAAATAGAAATGTCTTAAGGAGTGGAATATATGCAGGTTATAATTTACCAGACCAACGCGTTTACAGACGTGCCGTTCGGGGGGAGATCGGCAGCTATAATACCAGATGCCAACAGTCTTTCAGAAGAGGATATTCGGAGCATACTGAGGGTAGTCAAGCTTGAGAAGACAGCGTTCATATTCAAAATAGACGAGGAAAACTACAGGGTGAGGTTTTTCAGAGAGGAAAAAGAGATCAAGTTCTGCGGATATGCGACAATAGCCGGCTTTTTTACACTCGGAGAAAAGGGATACCTAGATGGAGTTGAAAACGGCAAAGTCAGGGTCTATCAACACACTGAAGTAGGCAAGAATCCAATAGATATACACTTCAAAGACTGGAAGATAGTCAGCGTGGAGATGTACAAGCATACACCGACGCTGCTAAAAGAGTACAGGGAGGTCGAAGGTACCGAGAGAGTCCTGAACATAAGAACAGAAGACTTGGGGCTTGGAGATATGGAACTCTTCCCAGAGCTTATATACTCCGGCAGCCACGACTTGATAGTGCCTGTAAGGTCCAAGGAGATACTGAGAGGTGTAATACTGAATCACAGAAGCATGATCAAGATACTGAAAAGCAGTGGGATACCTGTAGAGGAAGCACCTTGGATACACATATTCACCATAAACGGAGACAACCATGTGGAGTGCAGGCAGTTTGAAGTGATGGCACACGAGGTTAAAGAGAGGTCTTGCAGCGGATCTGCCAACGTGGGCATGGTATTTTATCTCAACAGGCACAATCTTTTAAACGGCAGAAAGATAGTCTGCAATCAAGGTGATTTCATAAACAGCCCAAGCATAGTTCACTGCTCTGTAGATGAAACTGAATTAGAGTACCCTATAAAAATAGGGGGAATGGGGAATATCTTTTTCGAAGGAGTAGTCAGGTTTTAGTTTCACGTGAAAACAATGATGGTTAAAAAAATAACGAGACTTAATATGTTGAGCAGTCAAAAAGCCAGTTCTAGTGCTTTGGTGACTGCTCTTTTCAAGTTAAGACTCAAGCAATATCAAAAAACTCACTGTATGGAAAAGGAAAGACTCGTAAAAGACTGAATTAAAATATGAATGGTGATTCATACTTGAAGAAAAATTATCATTTATTGACTGAGTGAAGATTAAATATTAGAATTAAGGGTGTATGATACTTTTTTATCTTAGAGGCTGAAACATAGAAGACATCTATAGTTTGGATAATGTATACAGCTCTTGATAAACTGTTATAATAAGAATTTGTTGATTTTGAGGCATTCAATATAAAAACAGGAGGTTGTGACATGGAATTTAAATTTGACTGGGAAGAAAACAAGGAAAAGCTTCAGCAGCTAGACGATATAATAGCTGACAAGAAGGGAACAAAAGGAGCGCTTATGAGCGTGCTTCACAAGGCGCAGAGCCTTTTTGGATACCTTCCTATAGAGGTTCAGAGAAAGATATCTGAGGGTCTTTCTGTACCACTAGCAGAGGTGTACGGAGTTGTGACTTTCTACTCGCAGTTCACGC
>NZ_MKIE01000018.1 GCF_001855385.1 Andreesenia angusta
GAATACTATTTTTTGAAAATTGCAAACAAAAGCTTGTTTTCTTTTATGCTAAGCATTGGAAAAAACAAGCTTTTTTGTAATTTATTTTTCTTAACGTTGTTAATCCGCATAAATAGGACGGTACCCCGCATAGTCCTCTTCCAGACTCTTTAGGAGATAAGCAAACTTGTTTCTTGCCTTGCCCTGCTCTAGCATTTTGATATAGTTAAGCTTGATATAGGCATATACATCTACATCCTCTGCCTTAGTACAAGCCATTTCATATAGATCTGCAATCTGTTTTGCTGTCCAGTTTTCCTGCTCAAGTCCGCAGTTAATCTTTAATTCGGGTATATTGTATAGTTTCTCTGCCAGGTCGTTAGCTTCTGCATCTGGATATTTTACAGTAAATCTTATCCTAGCTATTTTTTTGCCGTTCTTTATCTTCTCATAGGTCATCTTCACATCTGTATGCTGATTAATCTCTTGCATTGAAGTCTTTAGGACTCTTTTTTCAAAGTCATAGAAGCGATTATATTCGTCTGGTGCAATCCCTAGTTTATCCCGCAGGTCTTGTATATCAAATTCTCTGTCCTTTGTTGGCTTCTTGTACCCTTGATACTGCTTTAAGAGTTCATAAATTCTTATACTATATTTACTATCCAGATGTAATACATTTTTAAGTTGGTAGCTTGTAAATGTCTTTTTTAACTGCAACAGATAAGGGACTAGACCATCACCAAACTTTAACTTAACCACTCCTGTATTCTTGTAAAACCTTATACTAGAAAGCCATCCAGTAATTAATTCCTCTTGCTCAGTGTCAATTATAACCTCTCTTCGCCTTAGGCTTCTTACTGTGGCTCTAAACTGATCGTATTGCTTCCCCTGTAATTCCATTAGGTCGGTGAACTCTTTAATGTCCAGCTCTACCCAATCCATCTCTGGCTTGTCCCTGTCCAGTTTGCTAATGGCATATAATAAAACCTTTTGCTCGTTCAGATTCAAGTTATATCGTGCTTCCACTAACTTATTCCCTTTTACTACTAAACTATTCTCCATTCCACCACCCTTTTGACGACTTATTTTTCAATTGTCGTCATTATATCATAACCTGTGGATCAAGTATATAATTTGTCGTCATATAGTATATAATCTGTCGTCTTTAAGTATATAATTTGTCGTCTTATCCCCTCGCTATCCAAGCCTCAGACTGGCTTTCAAATCCCTAAAATAGTTAAAAGAAGTTAAAAGGTTCTTAGTTTATCTTCTTATGGGGTGGCCCTAAAGTGTAAAAGCAGACTTTAGGAAAGACTATTTTATGCAATCCAAAATGACTGCTTTATGGGATGCTAAGTTTTCATTAACGTGAGTTTTTTAGGGAGTGTTGGCGAGACTCCCTGACGTAAGATATCCACATTTTCCGGACACTACTTCTATCGGTGCAAAAAAATAAGCCCTATTTATAGAGCTGCTTCTTTAATTTAGCTTGTGCTAATGTAGTAGTACTGTGTGGTACTTAAATTTTTTTTGCCTTTACATCTGGAACTTCCAATAGTATTTCCTACAGGCTTATATTTATTTATAAAGTATAGTTCAAGATATGCAGAAGCAAAAACTGCTGATTCATCATTTCCAACAACCAGTACTTCAAACGTCACCTCTTCCGACTTCGATTTGCATTTTTCATGTATTTCTTTTGCCACTTCAGAATTCCGACCACTCGAATTATTCCTTATGTAGTCATTTAATCTTTTATATAGACCTTTACTATTCCCTATTTCCTTTCCTACTCCAATGTATAGCTTTTCTATGCCATAACTGATTCTATATAAGCCAATATTTCCTTTCAAATCTTCAATGTTGTCTTTATTCAATTCCCCTTTCTCTTTCCACTCTAAGTCCCATTTTTCTAGACTTTTACCCCCGATGATTTCGTTTTTTAATATGATTTTTGACATACCTATCTCCTTTTTGAGTTTAAGTATTATAAAAGACAGAGAGGTTTTCCTCTCTGTCTTTGCCTTGTCTATTATGTTATTGTCTAGCTCCACAAAGATTATCCCAGTTTCTACCACAGCCTGCTGCGTTTGAAGAGTTGGACTTAACAACTTTCTTTATCTTCAACTTTTTCACTATAGTCACCTCCTTTCAAAATCTTATGTACACGTTCTCTAATTTTAGATTTATAGCAATCACTTTTTTCACACTTTTTGAAATCAAAGTTCTCTAACTGAGCAATTCCAGCACATATTTCTAGACAGTATTCGCAGTAAGTAAACTTTCCATATTCCCAGTAATCTTTATTTCTTATATTTAACCATTTTTTTAAAACTTCACTCCTAGTCCAAATTCTCTTTATTTCACTAACTTTCCCCAAATCCAATTTGAAACTAATACAAGGCTGAACATTCCCTATACTATCGCAATATAATCCATATCTTCCGGCTTTACATGAAGGCTCATTTGGACTTAAAGGTTTGTTATTATTTGCATAGTAATTAGTCTCTTTATCAAGACAAAGCTTCCTATATTGCTCCTCACTTATCGATAGTCCAATTGGTTCTAAATCGGAGTTTAGCTTAGGCGTTATGGATGTATCTAAAATCATTTTATAACTATTATCTTTAGCAAAGCGAAGCAACTCTTTGTATCCACTAAAATTTTCTTTCATGAGTACAGCCTTGAGCTCAACATTAATGTTCTTGGCTTTTAATTTCCCAATGGCTTCTTTTGTCTTTCTGTATGACCCTTTGCATTGAGTTATACCGTCGTGTATCTTATCTTCCATCGAATACAAACTAATGCTTACTTTATTTATATTAAATTCACTCAACTTCCCTATAGAGTCGTCGTCTAGCAGAGTCGCATTGGTGAACAAATCTATACACATACCTTTTTGAGATATATACTTAAGCACTTCATATATGTCCTCACGCATAAATGGCTCTCCTCCGCTCAAAGTTATGGAAAATACACCCAAGTCATATATATCGTCAATTATCCTTTCTATATCTCCCAAGCTTAAACATCCATTTATACAATAATCTTCAAAAGGATGGTAGCAGTGCTTACATCTTATATTGCACTCATTAGTAATATCCATATGAAAGTTAAATAGATATCCTTCTTCGAATAGCTTTTCATGGAAATCTAAAACCTGACTATCCGATGAACTTTCTTCACTTTCGACGTTTTCAGTAGACGTTCCTCTTGCAAAGCAGTTTAGTGTTAAGCTTTCTCTTAAGTCATCAATAAAGTCTACAAGCTCCATAGAAGATATATCGTTTTCATTCAAAAACAGACTTATTTCTTCATAAGACGAAGTCTCTAATATATTGAATAGCATTGCAGATAAGTCTTCTAGATACGTTACCGTATGATTGTTTAAATTATTAATTATCATTTGAGCGCCATCACTACAAGAATAGTATCTATATATTACTCTATCAAAGTAATATTCACGATTTTTTATAAATTCCATTATATTATCCATATGTTAAATATCACTTCCTCAAGTTATATTATACATATATTTAAGTAGGTTTTAAAGAGATATTTTTATTGATTAAAGCATTGATTTTACAAGACCTTATAAGTGTGTTTGAGAATTTATTCAGCTTTAAAAGCTATAAGTTGGATTATCCAAAGTTCAAAATAAACTCGCTTTATAGTAAAAAAGAACCCCTAGTAGGGTTCTAGAAATTGATAGAGAAATTTCTAAGAATGGCACCGTGAACATTGCCGACAAAACCCATGCTAAGCCATTATTTGTTAAAACCTTATCGTCTCCCTCTGCTCCTCGATCGACAGCATGGTGTAAATCCTCGTAGTCTCAAGCGAACTATGCCCGAGTATATTCGCAAGCTCCAGCACGTTCTGGTTGTTGTGACGCAGCCACTGCTTTGCGAAAAGGTGCCTGAAGCTATGAGGGTAGACCTTGCATTCGCTAACTCCGGCGAACTTGGCTATTTCCTTTAGCTGCCTGAATATATTCGACCTATCTAGTGGTTGTCCGTTGGAAGTCCGAAATATTGTACCTGATTCTATACAATGTAAGTTTACATAATATCCGAGTTCTTCTACAAGATTTTCAGAAAGCGGTATGTACCTATGTTTCCCCTTACTTTTAACCTCCATATAGCCGTTTTCGAGTGCCTCAACCGTCAGAAACTCAAGCTCGGAAACCCTCATGCCGGTGTAGTAGAGCGTCAACATTATATACTTCAGCCTGGTCTTTTTCAGATTCTCCGCAGCCCTTACAAGTCTTTGAAACTCCCTCTCCGTAATCACATTGTCCAGCGAAGTTTTCCGTTGCTGCTTCTCCTGCTTCACCTTGAGGTCCAGGCCGCAGAACTTCAGATAGTTGTTCACTATGGTGATCTTATTGTTCACCGTGGACAGCTTAAAACTGTCCAGAAGCTCCCTTTTGTACTGGATCAGAAGCTCCATAGAGACTTCAGCCCCGTCTGCAAACTCCAGAAAGTCCTGGACATCCTTTAGATACTTGCTTATAGTGCTTTCAGTGAGCTCCCTGCACAGCAGCTCTTCCCTGTAAGCGCTCAGATTTTTCATTTTGTCAGCTCCTATATATTGAAATATTAGGTTCTAAATATCTCTATTATATACTAATTTTGGGCAAAAGGCACCATAATACTCTATTATGTTGTTTGGTTTTCGGTATTATACGAAAAATTCACAACTGTTGGATATACTGCGGCCATTGCCGACAAAACCTAAGTGAAATAGAAAAGACACTCGCTTTTCGAGTGCCTCCCTATCTATATACTTCTCTTCTATGACCTATGTCTATCACGAATATCTTTATCTCTCCATCGTCTATTTCAGCTAGTATCCTATAGTCTCCAAACCTGTATCTCCAGAAGTCTCCCAATTCACCCTTAAGAGCTTTTCCTTTTATCCTCGGATTCTTAGCTCCTTGAAGGTTTTTCTTTATGAAGGATATTATCATGGCGCTGTTACGCTTATCCATCTTCTTTAGAGTCTTTAGAGCCTTGTCGCTAATTACGACATCATAGCCGCCCATTAAAGACCCAACTCTTTCTCCACTTCATCCAGTGAATAGAATTTAGTATCTTCTTTGTTGGCAATGTAGTCTCTATAGGATTCCATATCGATCTCGTCTTCTATCTTCTGGATAACCGACTCTCTCACTAATTCAGAAACAGTCATATTCTTCACTTTTGCATACTCGCGTATTAAGTCATTGTCTTCATTGTCCACTCTCACAGTAATAACAGCCATAGTCATCGCCTCCTTCTCTCTGTAATACAATTGTATTACAATACTTTCTGGAAGTCAAGTTCTGCTTTTTCCACCTTCTTTTTTTCTTTCTAGAAGTGTCTTGATACACCCCCATATGATTATAATACCCTTTGAATCTAAACTACTCTATGCATCCAAGCAAGAATCTCTTTACCTTCTCTTTCTCTAAAGTGTCGTAGTACCTGCACATAAGTCGATTGTATTCTCTGACTTTTTTGATAGGTATATCGAAAATCCCCAGTCCTTCGTTTATCAGATATCCATTTATAAATATCCTAGCGGTCCTCTTATTGCAATCTATGAAGAATTGGCTGTAGCATAGCCAAAGAAAAAGCTCTATAGCCAATTCCTTTCCACTATATCTTTCCACCCTAGACTTGAACCCTTCTTCAAATCTCTGTTCCAGCAGCTCGTGGTCAGGACATCTATAGTTTATAGTTCCGCCTATAGCTACAGATTCGCTTCTAAACTCTCCCCAAACTTTTGTTATTCCGTAGCCTGTCATAGAGTGTATCTTTAAGAGTAGCTTCTTAGATAGTGTAAACTCTCCTGATCTGACAAGACCTATAGTGTATTTGTAGGCTGTAAGAAGATTTATTACTTCCTGCTCCTCTTTAAGCGTATATCCGCCGACACTATATCCCTGAACTAGTGTCTCTATGTCAGGCAGCGTCATATTGTTTCCTTCCTGGCTGCTTATATTGTATATATAGTTGCTTAATGATTTTGACAGCTTGAAAATTAAGTCTTCAATGCGTTCCGTAATTTTAAGCACCTCCGTATTGTTATAATCACCTGCAAACCTAAGCCGTATTTGAAAAAGTGGGAAGCGCGCTTCCCGGTTTTCAGCTCCTTTTTTACCATTAATAGGTTTTAATCTTGTGTTCCTCAACCCACTTTAAAATACAGTCCTTATCACACTCACCTTTACCTATTATAAGCCCTAGCTCAATAAGTTCCTGCTGTGTGTAGCTTATATTCACTCCATTTACTTTAAGCCCAACAAGCAAAATATGGACTGCTATTCGTTTGTTTCCATCTAAGAAAGGGTGATTTTGTCCCAGTCCATAGCATAGCACAGAGAACTTTTCTTCTACTGTCGGATAGAGCTCTTGCTCGCCAAATGTCTGAAGTGGATTATTGTATGCAGATTCAAGCAAATTCATATCCTTAACTCCTGCACTCCCACCTGTAACTTCAGCTATTTTGGCCTGATCACTTATAATCTGCTCAAGTGATGGATAGATCATTTCGCCAGCTCCTTGTATGCTTCCATATTTACTTCTATCATATCTTTACTGACTGCATCCCAGTTTGTTTTATTCCTATTTTTTTTAATATTTAAGTATTCTGCGAAATCAACTACTTCTGCAAGGTCATCTTCTGACAGTACTTCCATAAGCTTAAGAAGCGTATCTTTTGCCGTATTCATTTTTAACACCCCCATATTATTATAATACCCTTTAAATCCAATCTCTATTTTAAAAAGTGGGAAGCGCGCTTCCTGGTTTTCGGTTCCTTTTTTACCATAAATAGGTTTAGTTATAGCTTGCTTATAAGCTCCTCGAGGGCTTTTGCAATTTCAAGCCTTTGCCCTGTTTCCAATCCCTTGTACCTCTCCGATATATCCTTGGCGAGCGTTATGCTTACGCTTGAAGTCTCTGCTTCACCTTCCGATTCGAATATAGCTCTTATCGCTTCCCTGTCCATTCCGGTCTTGAGCTGCTTGGTGTACTTCCTAGAGAGCTTGCCCCTGTAGTTCTCAATCATCCAAAGCTGAGTGTCCACGTCGAAAAGCGCAAGCTTCGCGGCCGAAGTCATGCTGAGGCTCCCGTCGCTCACCATGTTCTGAAGCTCCTCCGCCAGGCTTCCGAGCCTTCTGTACTCGTCTACAAGCCTTCCCGTTATCTCGTACTCTTCGGCAATTACATTTCTGACTCTTCCCGCCCCGCTTTTCTTCTTCTTTTCAAGCACGGCGTACTTCTCTATTATCGACTTCGACTTCTCTATAGCGCTTAAGCTTCTCTGCACCCAGTTGGTATCTATTATTATTTCTTTTGCGTCGTCCTCGTCTATCTCACCCTTTTCCTTTATAAGCGCCGAGATCTTCCTGTAGCTTCCGTCGCCCTTGGCCTCTTCAAGCATCCTGTAAGCCCTTGCTCTGTTGTGGCCGGCCAGTATCATGTATTTCCCGTCCGGCTGCTCCCAGACGACTATAGGATGGAGGAGGCCGTTGCTCTCTATGCTCTCCACAAGTTCCTGCATCTTGCTTTCGGAAAGCGGCTTGTAGAAGTTCCAGTCCTCCGGTGCCTCCACCAAGTCGTCTACCGATACGTTCCTTATATTCGTGTCTCCAGATATATGGTCCATCTTGAAGCTGCCTGCGAAGCCCCTGCTGTCGAATGTGTCCTTCGAGGCCTGGAGCCTCTTCTTCATCTCCTCGTTGCTCTTCCTACTTGACAATTGCCATCAGCTCCTTAGCGAATCTAGTGTACTGCTTGTTGGCCCTGCTGCTCTTGTTGAACACATTGAGCGGCTGCCTCTCCCACTGCGCCTTCTTCACATTGGTATCTATCGGAATGTAGGCGTCGAATATCTTCTCCCCGAAGACGTCCATAAGCACCTCGTCAGCCTCCGAAGTTATGCTCTCCCTCTTGTCCACTTTGGTCCTCAGCACGCCCGCAAGCTCAAGCTTCTCGTTTATCTCCTGCGCCTGATTTATGAACTTTATAAGCACCTCGAGCCCCAGTATCCCGAATGCGCTCATCTCAACCGGCACTATGACATAGTCGCTGGCGTTGAGTATGTTCAGGTTCAGCATCCCAAGCGTCGGGTTGGTGTCTATTATTATGAAGTCGTAGACTCCGCTTTCTACAGTTTTTCTGAGAAGCCTCTTGAACACGGTCTCCCTAAGAGTCTTGGTGAAAAGGTGCATCTCTATGGTGGCCATTTCAAAGTCGGATATTATAATGTCCAGATTATCGAAATCCGTCTTCCTTATGTAGCCGCCAAGGTCCTCCTCGTTCACTATCGCCTCGTTCAAATTCATCCTGTCTCTTTCGAATCCGTAGCTGTAAGAAAGGTTCATCTGCATGTCGGAATCTATCAGGAGCACCTTCTTCCCCATGTCGGAAAGAGTGTGGCCGAGGCTTGCCACAACGCTAGTCTTCCCACTTCCCCCCTTGTTGTTGGCCACGGTTATAACCTTTGTCTCCCTGTAGTCCTCGATATATATATCACCTATGTCAACTCCTAGCCCTTCCGCTATCTTCAGCAGATAGTCGTAGTTCATGTCGGACCTTCCGGTCTCCTGAGACTTTATCACCGAGACATTAACCCCCGTGGCCTCTGCAAGCTCAACCTGCGTCATGCCCCGCTCTAACCTCAACTTCTTGATCTTTTCGAACTCCACCTTTTTTCCCAAGACTCCCGACCTCCTGTGTCAAATTTGTTGTTACTTCTAATGTATCAGTTTTTGTACAAAAAAACAATTTAAAGTTGCAACTTTTTCTTTTTTTTACGCGCATAGGTAATCTTCTTTCAAAATATCTTTACCCCTTATCTGCCATCTTTAGTGGTGGAACACGAGGGCGAGATTCCCCTAGGGGAATCTCGCCCGAAGCACAACAAATCCTCTGAGTCTTAGTGTAGCTTCTCCATTTGTCTTGTCTCCAAAACATCTAGGATATCAAGTTCTTTGTAGTATTTATTTTAAAATACTTTAGTTTAAAATATTGTTAAAAAATACATACTGGTCTATGATTATATTAAACTTATTTTAAAAAGGAGTGATAACATGAAAAAAAGCATCATGAGTTTGGTAATCGTCGCAATGTTGCTTATATCTTTTACTGGGGCTGGCAATGCTGCTTCAGGTGATAGCTTAGACGTCTACCATATCAGCAATAACGGCACTTTGGAATTCTATTTAAACGGGGAAGATTTCTATGGGGAATACATCCTGAAAAATGGGACTACTTACATGAAGTTGCGCGATGTCGGGGAAAACTTGGGCGTTCAGCTCTACTGGAACCAGTCTAAAAAAGAAGTGAGCTTTTATACAAACGGAAGCAGAGTGAGCATGAATATAGGCAGTCCTGTGGCATATATAGGAGGTCAGCGGATTAGCATTTCATCTCCATTTGCTGTTGACGGATACACTTACTTGCCACTCAGAAATATTTCTGAAGTTTTAGATATCCATGTGTACTACAAAGATTTGAGACCTCAAGAGAGAGCTATCAGGGAAGTAATATTCAGACATAATCCTAGCATGAGAGCAGAGGAGAAAAAGGGCACTTATTATTATAGTAACAATGAAATGAGATCGACTTTCTTCCTTTCAGCAGATAGCTATGATTTAGACACAAATACCATGGTTATGCATGCCTATTCGGTTGTAGTAGATCTAAAATATGGAGAAGGACATACAGCTACATGGGGATGGTATGATGTGGACTTAGATACAGGAGTTATCCAGGACGCTATTTCCTTAAAGTATTTAGATAACTATCTGTATCCTTCTATCTAAAACTGCATATAGCATTAAAAGTTAACTGGGATTTAAAATCTCAGTTTTTTCTTTCTTAAATGAATCTTTTAGATTTTTCTAGACATAACCTGACAAGACTAATAATAGTTTGGAGCCATCTTCTGACTAGAGCTAAATTTGATACGGTCAAATGTATACAAGAATAAGCCCGATATGCACCATAAAAAGGGAACTATATTGCGTTTTACGGAAGGTTTTTCAAGGGAGATGGAGCTGGATTCTATTTTTTGAGAGGGGAGATTGGAAGGCAGATAAATCTGGACATGACAAAACAGAGGTTCGGGAAACCTCTTTAAAAAAATCTATGCAGTTGATCCGACTGAAGAATATTCGGAGGCGATTCTATCTCCGACCGTTCTTCTCCCTTATAAGCGCTTCCAGATCGTCGTTACTGTACTTGCTTGAACGTTGCTCGAAGTTATGGAAAGTCGTTTTTCTAGGCTGGCTGTAAGGCGCATCATATCTTGGCTTTTCAGACCTAGTTTTTTTAGGTTCGGATACGGGCTCTAAATCTGCAACGCTTTCAGCGTACTCTTTCTGTACCTTTGCAAGCGCAGACTCCTTGAGTATGTTCTTTATGATGGATTTCATGTAGTTGAGCGGATGCATTATAAAACCTGTAATTCCGCTTCTGATATTGCTTATGCAGATTTTGAACGCCTTGTTGCAAAGCTCGGCATCATATGTTTTCATAAGCTCAGTTCTCGCAGATTCAAAAGTCGCCTTCATTTTCTGATAAGGGCTCTCTTTTTGGAACTCAACTTCGTTTTTTTTCTGAAACTTGGCTTGACCATACTTTTCTGCAACAAAGGTGTAGAGATGAGTGTAGTTCCACTTCACACCGTCTGGGCGAAGTATAGGGCGCTCTGTCATCCAGAGGACACCTTTGTTTACAAGCCTTCTTATGTATTTTTTGACCGTGTTTTTGCAGTATCCAGAAATTTCTGCTATAGTCCCAATGCTTGGAGTAGCTGTGTGATTCTTGTTGCATTTGAAGCACCTTATAGCAGCATATATCTCAGTCTCAATGCCTCTGAGTCCATATTCAATAGCTATGTCTACCGTTGCATGCCTGTTTATCTTGATTGCCTTTACTAAATTCATCAAAAAAACCTCCATCAGGCATCAATGAGAACCATGCCAAAACCGGAGGTAAATTTACTCTAAATTATTGACTATCATAGCAAAGTACACTATAATAGAACAATAAATAGTCAAAAAAACCTTAAGGTTTTGGCATATTGGGAGACATTCTGACACTTTGGCGAGGGTAAGAATGTCTCGTTTCATTTACGCCGTTTATTTTATTGTCATAATTATATCACTAATGAATTTCATATACAAGAAATTTAGGTCCGGCGATGCCGGGCCTTTTCTAGTTCCCTTGAAACTCAAGGAAACTTCGCCAAAGTTTTAAACCCATCCTGTATAGAAAAGCGAGACGATAGCCGGGGCGGTGTGGAGCACGGCCCCGGAACTTCCGAAGACGGACAGCATGTGTCCAAGGGCGAGTTGTACAAAACGGAGCTTTTGTGGTGGAGCATTGCCACAGCGGAGCGGATCGCTCGGCTCTGCCGAGTGGCACAAAAGCCCCGTTTTGTAGCTTAGGGGACATTGGAAAAGCCCCCAACTCGCAATCTGAAGGCACTGGCGCACCAGGGAGATTCCGGTGGCACAGGCGGCTTCGCCGGCGACCGCAAGGGAGCGCGGGCAGGGAGGCGGCCTGTGGCTACGCTTCAAGCACCAGCAAGCTGTAGGCGCGCAAAAAACCGCACAGCAAAGCTAAAGACCTGGCTCTTCTGCTGTGGATCTGCCGTCTTAGTTCGTCTTTATAATCGCGTCGAATCCAGCAGCTTTAAGCCTGGAAACCATGTTTAGGGCGTTCTCTCTTTTGGAGTAGGCTCCCACCTGTACGCGAAATGAAGCTTCTTGATTTGGAGATTTATTGGGCTTTGGTATTGAGGGCGAGACTTTGGCGAGCTCGCTTTTGAATATGTTCCAGCGTTTCCAGTCACTGCCGCTCATACTGCGAGGACAAGTCTTTCTGCTGGCGTCATAATGTCTGACAACGTTTTCTGAAGGGATACTGTATTTTTTCATAAGGTGCTCTGCAAGGTCCTTGGCGTTGGCTATGGACTTCTCTAGATTTCCTGTAAGGCATATCTCTATGGACAGGCTGTTGTTGTTAGTTATGCCGTACTTTCCTTTTCCGTCGCCGCAGTGCCACGCAGAGTCCGAATCTTTTATGATCTGGATGATGTTCTCATTGTCCACGAAGTAGTGCGCCGAGGCATTCCTATTTCCACCTCCGAAGTATTTCCAATGGTTTATGGCCCCTGCATTTGGGTTGCCGGTGTCATGGATAACTATATACTTGGGCTTGTTGGTGTCTTTGTTGTGGTTGTGGAATATAGGATAGAACTGTATTGGAAGCATTGAATTCTCCTTTCGTAAAGAAAAATACATAAAAACCTACCAAAATACATCGAATACATGATACAATATAAACAGGAAATTGTCTACCAATTATGGAAACTGATTTACTTTTGAGATCTGAAAGGAGAGAGAAAAGTATGAAAAAAGGACTTAGCTCGTTGCCTGAAGGATTTCAAACGGTAGCTGCTATAGTTGGAATGGAGAAGGCCATAGAGCTGTCCAAGGAGTTCGGAGGGACCACGGTCTACATACCGACCCACAAGACGACCACAAGGCACCGTAGAAACGAGAGCATAAAAAAAGACTATAGGAATGGATATTCCTATAGTCAGATTTCCAGGAAATACGACCTTTCGCTTGTAGCGATAAGGCAGATTATTTCTTGTGGTAGTTGATTACGAGTTCCCGGACCAGTTCTATGACCAGTCCAAGCAGCGCGAGGCATACAACCCCAAGTACGCCGCTGTTGGCAAGCTCTCCATCTTTTAGAAGTTCCAGAATTTCCACTGAAACACCCCCCGAAATAGCATTTCCCCACTAACAAAGAAAAAGCCGAGGAATCTCGGCTTTTTCGCATTCTAGATCTATGCTGGCAGTTCGTGTTGCACCCTGTTAGTCTTTATGATACTAACGTCTTTGACTCTGGTTATGTTCTGCCCCTTGATTTCAAACGTATTTGCTATCAAGCCCGCCATCTCTGTCACATAGAGATCCGACATTTCAGGGTTTACGTCCCTTATTAGAAACTTGTCTTCTTCCCCGTTAGCGAGCACAACCTCCAGTTGCAAATCTGTTCTTAGAAGTTCCATCTATTCCGCACCTCCCCTCTCCTATTTTACTGTGTTCCCCCCGGCTAAAGCTATACTATAGCTCTTCTAGTAGTAAGCACCGCGCTGTTGACTTCCAGAAAGCCCATCAGCGCTGGCGTATTTATGGCGAAGTCTGTTATCTGCGTGTCCGTCAGATCCTTCCTTACTCCCTGAAGAGTCCTTGTCTTGACCTTGCCAAGTCCGTCCGTGAACTTGATTGCTATACTAAGTGGCAGCATGGTAGCACCCCCTTTCCTTTATTGATACCAGTATCTCAAACAAAGGATAAGAGGTGTAGGGAAAGTGCTTTAGGAAAGTGGTTTGGAGGAATAGTTAAAGCCGGAGAGGCTTCTCCGGCTTGGTTCGCAATATAGTAAGATTGTGCTTTATACTTCCACCTTATAATTCAAACTTAACTCATCTCCTGAAGCACCTCGAATACCCCAGTTACAAGGAGGGTTTTCAAAGATTGTTATTTCAACATTTTGAGGTGAGATATTTAGCTTGCTTTCCATTCTCTCAAATAGTAGCTTCACAAGCCTTTTCTTAGTCTCAACTTTTCTACCTTCAAATATGCTTATTTCGATTATTGTATAGTCCTCACTTCTATCGGCTGGAAATAAGAAGTCTTCTTCATTCATTGGGAAAAACCTATGAAATCTCTTGTCTCTGGGATATTCAAATGCCTCAACTATACAAGAGTGGATTACATCTGATAAGTCTTGTCTCCTTGAATTTATATTCTTTTCTAGTCCATATATCTTTATTTGCCCCATTAAGACTTGTCCCCCTTTATCATATTCTGATGCTCTTCTAGCTCCATATTTATAAAAGCATTTATCATATTTCGATAAACGACTTCGATTATATCTGGATTCAGATTATTTCCTTTCGCCAAGCCACGCATTTTTTCAATAATCATTTCAACTCTCTCAGGTGCTTTTACATCATCTGTGGTTTTTTTGAAATTAGCAGCCTGGCTAACATATGTGCTTCTTTCAGCAATCAGCTTGACTATCTCATTGTCGAGCCTGTCTATATTTTCCCTTACTTCATTTAAGTTTTTGCAGATTCCCATAAATTCAATCTCCCCTTTTTCGTATTTTCTAACTACTGCGTACTATTCCACTATAACTGATTCTCCATACCGCGCTCACTGGAGCTCGCACGGGAAACCGCCTGGCTTTTGAATCTCTATAACACGGTTGATTTCGCTCAAAAAATTTCAGCTTTTGAGAAAAAGTCTTTTGAAGACTGCGTGTACTAAGGCATAGACTCCTATCCATAGCCCGAAATTAGCTATAGCTTTCACATTTAGCCCATCGGAGAAAATATTGTAGTCAAAGCCGGTTATATGCTCGATTGCAAGGCTGATTAATCCTCCTACCATTATAGACATTACAAACACTCTATGCTCACGTTTTTCACTAGTCATAAACACTCCTCCTTTTAGTCCGAGAAATCTTGAAAAAGCACTTTCAGCTCCTTCTCGTCGTAGTAAGAGCCGTCGCAGATAAACTTTTCTATCTCGACCATGAGGCTTTCAGGTCTTGTTTTGCTTAGCCGGTAGAATATCTTTCTTTCTTCCAATTCGTTCAAAAAGCTGTTTATGTCTTTAAATCTGTCTATATTCAAAAGCATATCCCCCTATGAAAGCAAAATGACTGCTATTCCAAAGATGGCAGCAGGTATGCTTCCCAATTTGATTAATTGGTATCCTTTTTCAAATTTCGCTTCGGTCTCTTTCAGCACAGCTTCTCCCACCCTCAGTTCACTGGCTGCTTTTTTCATTGTAATAGTCCCTGCGAGTATGATTCCGAAAGAGCAGAATACTACTACCGCAGAACATATTCTTATAAGCTCTCGTAAGTCCATAGACACCTCGGTTTACCGACTTTTAATATTGATCAAGATAGGTCTACAGAGAGTTGTATAGTCTGTAAGCCTCTGACAATGCTGTGTTCTCCCAGAATAGATATGAATCTGAACCAAACTGGTTGTCATAGTTTACGGGGCTGTCTTTGTCGTTGGCATTTGAGGCATGTCTCCATCTGAAGAGATCGTCGTTTTTGAAATAGAGCCTATTTGAGTCTGAAGACTCGATGTATGAGAATATAAGACTGCCCTCCGAGAAGTAGTACTCTCTTCTGTAAGAAGGAAGATCGCCTGAGTTTTTGTCGACCAGTATGACTTCGACCGAGCCGTTGCTTTCGTAAACTGTAACTCCTGCAATCGGATTCGAGACAGAGTAGGCACCGCTTTCCATCTTGCTTCTATAGGAGTTGTATATCCCGCGTATTTTAGAAACTTCCTGCTCTACAAGCTCGTCCGGGACATTAGTCTGAGACACTTGGCTGTCTGTTTTGACTTCGTTGACAACTTCCTGAGACATATAAGGACTAGGCTTCGATTCAGATACAGCTTCTGCATCCGAATCTTTGGAGTCTGAGGCTACCTGTGTTTCAGAGCTGGAATGGCTGCTTTCAAGAGTCACATTCATGTTTTGAGTGCTTGGATTACTGTCAGACATAATGAATGAAGCTGCAACTCCAACCACTGCCACCAAAGACAGTCCCAAGACTACAGCTGTTCCCTTATGTACTTTAAAATAGCTTTCTTTTTCAATACGAGACCCGCAGCTGGTGCAGACGATGCCGCCTTCGGTCAATTTGCTTCCGCAATTAGAACAATACATAAAATCCCCCCGGTTTTTAAAATTCATATTAGTCAAGTTTACACTATTAAATGCTATAGATTTAGATAATTATACTTAAAATCCCTCATTACTTCAACTTTAACTATAAAAAGGTAAATGGTGTTAAGTATTGGAACTTTTCTGATGTATTTAACTACAAGGTACAGCCAGGCCATTTCCCATAACGCGCTCACCATAGCTCGCACGGGAAACCGCCTGGCTTTTGCATCTCCTGGGCTTCCAAGTGCCTGAAGGACTAGGCGCATATCCCGGTACCCTCGCCGCCCCCCTTTTTCCCCCTCCCCAGACC
>NZ_MKIE01000019.1 GCF_001855385.1 Andreesenia angusta
GGAAAAAGGGGGGCGGCAAGGGTACCGGGATAGGCGCCTGGTCCTTCAGGCACTTGGAAGCCCCGGAGATGTAAAAGCCAGGCGGTTTCCCGTGCGAGCTATGGTGAGCGCGGTATGGGAAATGGCCTGGCTATACCTTGTAGTTAAATCTATCTGCTCCACACTCCACTGATCTCCGCCTAAAATTTCATAATACTCATGATACTTTCCCAGCCCGAAAGGTTTCCAGCAAGCTTTTAGGGTATTTAAGCATTAGATTGAACATACAGAATATATATCGAGAGGGAGGGCTTTTTATGTACAGCGAAGAAAGCGACAGAGAGCATAGGCTTATAAAAGAAGAGGAAGCTAAAAAAGCGAGACAGGAAAAAGAAGCTAAGGATAAAATGATAAGACGGGCAAAAGAAGATGAAGCCAAAACAGCAAGACAAGAGAAAGAGGCTAGAGATAAACAATTAAAACAGTCACACGACCTTGATAGCGAAGTATCCAGAAAAGCAAGGCAACTACAAGAAGAGGAAGCCCGAGAAATAAGGCTTGAAAAAGAAGAAGACTCCAGGACAAAGAGACGATCAGCTCAGGATGACTCAGAAAATATCAGAAGATAGTACCTAAACCACTTTCCTAAAGCACTTTCCCTACACCTCTTATCCTTTCTTTGAGATACTGGTATCAATAAAGGAAAGGGGGTGCTACCATGCTGCCACTTAGTATAGCAATCAAGTTCACGGACGGACTTGGCAAGGTCAAGACGAGGACTCTTCAGGGAGTCAGGAAGGATCTGACGGACACGCAGATAACAGACTTCGCCATAAACACGCCGGAGCTGATGGGCTTTCTGGAAGTAAATAGCGCAGTGCTTACTACTAGAAGAGCTATAGTATAACGGGGGAACACAGTAAAATAGGAGAGGGGAGGTGCGGAATAGATGGAACTTCTAAGAACAGATTTGCAACTGGAGGTTGTGCTCGCTAACGGGGAAGAAGACAAGTTTCTAATCAGGGACGTAAACCCTGAAATGTCGGATCTCTACGTTACAGAGATGGCGGGCATAATAGCTGAAACGTTTGAAATCAAGGGGCAGAACATAACCAGAGTAAAAGACGTTAGTATCATAAAAACTAACAGGGTGCAACACGAACTGCCAGCATAAATCTAGAATGCGAAAAAGCCGAGATTCCTCGGCTTTTTCTTTGTTTCGTGGGGAAATACAATTTCGGGGGGTGTTTCAGTGTGGAAATTCTGGAACTTCTAAAAGATGGAGAGCTTGCCAACAGCGGCGTACTTGGGGTTGTATGCCTCGCGCTGCTTGGACTGGTAATAGAACTGGTCCGGGAACTCGTAATCAACTACCACAAGAAATAATCTGCCTTATCGCTACAAGCGACAGGCCGTATTTCCTGGAAAGCTGACTATAGGAATATCCATTCCTATAGTCTTTTTTTATGCTCTCGTTTCGCTTATGCCTTGTGGTCGTCTTGTGGGTCGGTATGTAGACCGTGGTCCCTCCGAACTCCTTGGACAGCTCTATGGCCTTCTCCATTCCAACTATAGCAGCTACCGTTTGAAATCCTTCAGGCAACGAGCTAAGTCCTCTTTTCATACTTTTCTCTCTCCTTTCAGATCCCAAAAGTAAATCAGTTTCCATAATTGGTAGACAATTTCCTATTTATATTGTATCATGTATTCGATGTATTTTGGTAGGTTTTTAAGTGTTTTTCTTTATGAAAGGAGAATTAAATGCTTCCAATACAGTTCTATCCTATATTCCACAACCACAACAAGGGGACGAACAATCCCAAGTATATAGTGGTGCATGACACCGGCAATCCGAACGCCGGAGCCATAAACCATTGGAAATACTTCGGGGGTGGAAACAGGAACGCCTCGGCGCACTACTTCGTGGACAACGAGAACATAATCCAGATCATAAAAGATTCAGACTCTGCCTGGCACTGCGGCGATGGAAAAGGAAAGTACGGCATCACCAACAACAACAGCCTGTCTATTGAAATATGCCTTACGGGGAGCCTTGAGAAGTCCATATCTAACGCCAAGGACCTTGTAGAGCACCTTATGTCAAAGCACGGCATACCAATCGAAAATATTGTCAGACATTACGACGCCAGCAGAAAGACTTGCCCTCGCAGCATGAGCGGCAACGACTGGAAACGCTGGACCATCTTTAAAAGCGAGCTCGCCAAAGTCTCGCCCTCAATACCAAAACCCAATAAATCTTCAAACCCCAATATTGAATTTCGCGTCCAGGTGGGAGCGTACTCCAAAAGAGAGAACGCCCTCGACATGGTTTCCAGGCTTAAAGCGGCCGGATTCGACGCGATTATAAAGACAAACTAAGACGGCAGAAGAGCCAGGTCTAGCTTTGCTGTGCGGTTTTTTGCGCCCAACGGCTTGCTGGTGCCTGGAACGTAGCCACAGGCCGCTTCCCCGCCCGCGCTCCCTTGCGGTCGCCGGCGAAGCCGCCTGTGCCACCAGAATCTCCCGGGTGCGCCAGTGCCTTCTGGCTGCGAGTTGGGGGCTTTTTCAGAGTCCCTTCAGCAACAAAACGGGGCTTTTGTGCCACTCGGCAGAGCCGAGCGATCCGCTCCGCTGTGGCAATGCTCCACCACAAAAGCTCCGTTTTGTACAACTCGCATTTGGACACATGCTGTCCGTCTTCGGAAGTTCCGGGGCCGTGCTTCGCACCGCCCCGGCCATCGTCTCAACTTTCTATACAAGAACGGGTTTAAAACTTTGGCGAAGTTTCCTGCATTTCAGGGAACTAGAAAAGGCCCGGCATCCGCCGGACCTAAATTTCTTGTATATGAAATTCATTAGTGATATAATTATGACAATAAAATAAACGGCGTAAATGAAACGAGACATTCTCTCCCTCGCCAAAGTGATAGAATGTCTCCCAATATGCCAAAACCTTAAGGTTTTTTTGACTATTTATTGTTCTATTATAGTGTACTTTGCTATTATAGTCAATAATTTAGAGTAAATTTACCTCCGGTTTTGGCATGGTTCTCATTGATGCCTGATGGAGGTTTTTTTGATGAAATCATACGATATAAACGCCGTGGTATCGGCGAACATGGCAGAGCAATACGGACTTACATTTATGGAACGAGGCTTCTACGAGATTTTGAGAAGCTTCAAATGCAATATAGAACATACTGCGACTCCTGGAATAGGCACTATAGCCAAGGCCATGGGGTGCTGTAGAAATACGGCGAAAAAATACATAAATAAGCTGGTGGATAAAGGGCTTATCTGGAAGACAGAGCGACCTGTAGTCCGTCCAGACGGCAGGAAGTGGAATGACACTCATCTCTATACTTTCGTGGCGGAGAAGCATGGAAAGCCTGTATTCCAGGAGTCCAGAGATGTCAAAGTCCAAACGGAGAGCCCTTACCAGAAGATAAAGGCTACTTTCGAAGAAGCCAGAGATGAGCTTAGAAAGCTTCACGGAAAGGAGCTTTGCGACAGGGCGTTCAAAATTTGCATCAGGAACCTAAGGACAGGTGTCACAAGCTACGTGAAGAATCCACTCAACTACATGAAGTCGGTTATAAAGAACATAGTCAAGGAGTCTGCGCTTGAGAAGGCCCAAAAGGAGTACGCAAACAGCTTTGAAGAGTCGGATGTCAAAGACGAGTCTAATTCGAAAAAGCAGGAAAAGCCAAGATATGCTGCACCTTATAGCCAGCCTAGAAAAACGGCTTTCCACAACTTCGAGCAACGTTCAAGCAATTACAGCAACGACGATCTGGAAGCGCTTATAAGGGAGAAGAACAGTCGGAGATAGAATCGCCTCCAAATATTCTTCAGTCGTATCAACTGCATAGATTTTTTTAAAGAGGTTTCCCGAACCTCTGTTTTGTCATGTCCAGATTTATATCCTCTTTGCAACTTCCCCAGCTTTTGGCACCTCATCCCAGACCAACTTCTAAAGCTCCCTAGTTTAATTCTATTTTAAGGATAAATATTCCTTATTCTCTCATGTTTTTGACCAGGTAATTATCTGAACTATATATTTTTTGCAACCAAACTAATTATAGTCTTGTTAAGTTGTGTCTAGAAAGACCTAAAAGATTCATTTAGGGGAAAAGAACTGAAGCTTTAACCCCTAGATAATTTAAAATGCTATATACAGTTTTAGATAGAAGGATACAGATAGTTATCTAAATATTTTTAAAGACAAAAATGCTATAATGTATTCAAACAAAAAAGGAGGATTCAGGAAATGAAATTAAAACAAAGAATATTGTCAATGGCCATAGCTGGCTCGACGCTGATTTCAGGGATATCATTTGCTTTTAACGATATCGGAAATCACTGGTCCAAGAATTACGTGGAATCTCTTTCAGAGAGCAATATCATAAGTGGTTATCAGGATGGTTCCTTTAGGCCCAACAGCTATATCTCAAGAGAAGAAGCGGCTAAAATAGTATCAAACTACATAGGCGGGTCTGAAGATGTGGCTGTTCCATCGGATTCAATTAATAGATGGAGCACGCCGGCCATACAGAACTTGATAGGAAAAGGCATAGTAAAGGGCTACCAAGACGGAACGTTTAAGCCGGAGCGTCAGATAAGCAGGTCTGAGTTTGCCACTCTTATCTACAACGCGCTTTCCAGGGGAGAAAAGCTGGACTCTTCTATAGGTGTGTTTGGAGACGTCTCGAACCACTGGGCGAAGAATGCCGTGCAGACTTTGGCTGGGAACAGAATACTAAAGGGAAGTGAAGACGGTACATTCAAGCCAGACAGGAACATAACAAGAGCTGAGGCGGCAACTATGATTTATATGGCTGAGAATCTAAGCCCAGTGCAGAACACTTTTCAAGAGGCCACTGTAGTCAGTGTTACAGACGGAGACACCATAAAGGTGAGTATAGCTGGAGTCCAGTATACAGTTAGAATGATAGGCATGGACACGCCTGAAACAGTACATCCAAGCAAGCCAGTCGAGCCGTTCGGACCTGAGGCTTCAGCTTTTACAAAGAGCAATCTGACAGGCAGAAAAGTTTATCTTCAAAAGGATGTTTCCGATACGGATAGATATGGAAGGCTGCTCAGGTATGTTTGGACATATAGGCCAAGCAGCAACGAGCCTGGTGTAGAAGAAATAAGGACAGGTATGTTCAATGCAGTATTGCTTATAAACGGATTTGCAAGAGTCTCAACGTATCCGCCAGATGTGAAATACTCTGATTTATTTACAAAGCTTTCACGATATGCCCAAAATGACTACAAGGGAGTTTGGAGCAATCTAAAGCCGGTAGCGCCACCGATGCCAGGACCTGGGCCATCAACCCCACCGACTCCGGAGCCTGCTCCTAGTCCAGCCCCATCCCAAGGACTTATAAAGGGCAATATAAGCTCTAGTGGGGAGAAGATATACCATGTTCCAGGAGGAGCTTACTATGACAGGACGACGATAGACACGTCTAAAGGTGAGAGATGGTTCAACACTGAAGCCGAGGCCGTAGCGGCAGGATGGAGAAAGTCTTCTAAATAGCTTAAAAAACTTCAAATTAAAAAAGGATTTCATAGCTTCAACTTTAATATATATAGTACACCCTAAATGCTACACTCAAGCATTTTTAAACAAAAGAAGGCAGCTCCGTTTAAAGAGCTGCCTTCTTTCTCCATACAGGGGCCTCAAGACATCCTATAGTGCCCTGGAAACGGGTCGGGCACCATAAGCCATGCTCTTTTTACTGACACAAGCTTTATAGAATATATTGGATAAAATACGAAAAAAGTATATAATCGAAATATGATTGAAAAGAGGAGGTTTTTATTTGGGAGAGATAAAAGAAGTAGATGGCTGGGAATTCGAAATTAGGGAAAATGGACTTTTTGATTTGGAGAAGGGCGAGGTTTTGAAAGGGTCGGAGCAGTTCAGCAAAGAAGATCTGGTAGCCCTGATAGACAGAACCAACGAGAACAGCAAGTATTTGGAAGAAACTGAATATATGGAGCCGCCACTTTATTCGTTTGACTATGAGGACGAGTTTATGGTAGGAAATCCATTTTATGAAGAAAGCGAGCGTTTCAGAGTCAATCCTTTCGAATACTACGGAGTTGAGAATATACGAATCCTTATAAACTCTGAAAGGATGGAGTCTTAGAAGGGAATATGAAATCAGAAGTCAGAAAAGCCAAGGTAACCGCCTTGGCTTTTCTGCTACATAATAGCTTCAGTGGGGGGAATATTCCTTAAATCAAAACACAAACATTTATACAAATGTAAATGTTTACATAAATACAAATATAAATAGTTGCAAAGAACAGTCAGATTGAGTCTATTCATATTCTTTAATCGGCTGCTCCAGCTTTTGTTCTACATCATTCCAGTAGCTTTTAAAGCTTGGAGTTCCACGTAGATAGTCGTATATGCGACTTATCTCTTCAGGGGAATGGTAGTATAGAATCCCCGTTATTCGGTTCTTCAGAACCTGGATAGCCTTCAGAGTGGTGCCCACTTCGGCGCTTAGGATGCTGTTTAGGGTTTCAAGAAGCTTTACATTTCCATATACTCGCAGGCGCAAGGCCTTGTACTTGCTCTTGTCTTTGCGATGCCTGGTCGAGTAGTCAAGTGAACTATGTATCTCTATATATGATCTAAGAAATTCGCTATAGCCGTTCAATTTTGGCAGGTCCCGGGCTACAGAGTTCTGAAGAGTCCATCCAATGCTGTATAGCTGCTCAATCGAAATGTCGCTGGTCTTAAGTACATACTGCACATCAGGCTTGCTTTCTTCTCTTTTCTGCGAGTATATGGCGTTCGGAAAATAAGCCTGCATTCGCTCCAAAAAGTATGGATGTCTAAATCTGAATGAGAATCTAGATTCTTCGTCTTGCGATCCGATAGACCAGATGATGCCGAGATCGTAAAGTTCTATACTGCTTATGTCCAAAGTATCACCCCTTCTCTCTCGTTTAGCAAATGTTTGCAATTACAAAAGAGCGACCAGTTTCGGCCACTCTTTTTGACTATCCTTGAGACTTCTTCAGCTCTGCAAACGCTGCGTCCAGCAAGTCTCTTAGAAATTCATTCTTCCTTTTGCCAGAAAGCTCCGAGTATTCTGTGATGCTGTCTATCTGGTCCTGTCTTAAGTAGTAAGTTGCCCTTATAAGCTCAGGCTTGCTTTGCTTTTTGAGTATAGATTCGAAAGAGTTAGATTCGGCTGGGCTTGAATATTCTTTAGCCCCTTCTGCGTGTACCTTTTCCCCTGCCTCTTTTATTCCATCCATAATGCCCTTATTGGCAGCTAGTTTACCCTTTATTGACACGGCTTAAAACCTCCTTCGCTAAAGCTTTGTACTCCTTAGCCCCGCGGCTGTTCTTGTCGAACAGGTTTATAGGGATTCCTTCCTTTTGGCTCTCAAGTATTCTGGAGTTATGGTGAATATAGGTTTCGAAGAGCTCGTCCGAGAACATCTCTTCCAGAGCTTCCCTGATCTCCTTGGTTATCTTTATCCTGTCATCGGCCTTCGTTATAAGCACGCCCAAGATATCAAGGTTTTTGTTTATATTCTGCTTTATCAGCTTCACTATGTTTAATAGCTGGCCCATACCTGAAAGTGACAGGACACCTGAGTCCACCGGTATTATTATGTGGTCGCTGAACGAAAGCGCGTTGACTGTCAGAAGCCCGAGGCTCGGCGGCAGGTCCAGCAGCACGAAGTCGTAGTCGAGCTCGGCGTTTTCAAACGCCCTTTTTAGAATAGTCTCTCGGCTTAGCTCGTTCGCTATTACGATTTCCGTATTCGCCAGACTTATATTGGCCGGAACAAGGTCCACCCCGGAGCCTGTTTTTACTATGGCTTCACTCAGTGGAAGGCCACTTGAAAATATCTCATATGAAGTTTTGTCCAAGCTCTCTGAGTTCACGCCAAGTATTTCGCTCAGATTTCCCTGTGGGTCAAGATCCACGGCTAGAACCTTGTGCCCCATTTCTGCAAGTATAGCGCTGACGCTGGCTGTAGTCGTGGTCTTGGCGACCCCTCCTTTTTGGTTTACAAGACTTATGCTTATCAATGTAAACACCTCCTATACTAATTATATCATAAAAAACATAAACACAAGCAACAATACAAATAAAAACGTTTATGTAAATAAAAATGTAAACATATGTACAAATAAGTATTGCAACTCCAAAAATAAAAGTTGATCTTTTTTCAAATTTCATTTAAAATATAAAGTGGGATTAAAAAGAATCTGTATTTTGAAAGGACGTTTTTGATGAAAAAAAGAGTTGTGGAGCTATTTGCCGGAGTTGGCGGATTTAGAGTTGGGCTTGAAAAAGCTTCTGAAGATTTTGAATTTGTATGGGCCAATCAGTGGGAGCCCAGTAGGAAGTCACAAGATGCTTTCAATTGCTATATAAGCCACTATGGTGAAAGTGAAATGCACAGCAACGAAGATATAGAGAGTGTAGATAAGTCTAGCATTCCTAGACATGATTTGCTCGTAGGGGGGTTTCCATGTCAAGACTACAGTGTTGCAAGGACCAAGGCTGAAGGAATTCATGGAAAGAAAGGTGTACTATGGTGGAGCATTTATGAAACTATAGAGCAACATGAACCGCCATTTGTACTACTAGAAAATGTAGATAGACTTTTAAAGTCACCTTCTAAACAGAGAGGACGCGATTTTGGAGTAATGCTAGCTTGTATGGACCGACTGGGATATTCTGTTGAGTGGAGAATTATCAACGCGGCTGAATATGGCTTTCCTCAGAAAAGAAGAAGGACATTTATATTTGCTTATAAAAATGATACGGAGTATGCAAAAGATCTTAGGGGAAAGACTCTAGAAGAGATAGTTATAAAAGAAGGCTTCTTTCAACAAGAGTTTAAGGCTTCTAGGAAAGATGGTTCGGATAGAATTGGCGAAATAGAGTTTGAGTCTGAAGATATCCCAAGCTTATCAGAGAGCTTCAAGTTTCAGTTTTGGAGCTCTGGTGTCATGAGAAATGGATGTGTTTATACTGAAGAACTCATACCTTTTCCAGGAGATATCGAATTTAAACTTCTTAAGGATGTTCTTGAAAAAGATGTTCCAGAAAAGTACTATCTCAATGGAGAACTAGATGACTGGGAGTACATGAAGGGGTCAAAACGTATCGAAAGGACTCATAAAGAAGGTCATAAGTATACATTTTCAGAAGGAGCTATAGCATTTCCAGATCCGACATCCAGACCAGCCAGAACAATGCTTACGAGTGAATTTTCTAAGAATAGAAGCACACATATAATAAAAGACCCTCAAACCGGGAGACTTAGAAAGCTTACTCCTATGGAGTGCGAAAGGCTTAATGGATTTCCAGACGACTGGACAAATACAGGAATGTCCGAAAGATTTAGATATTTCTGTATGGGAAATGCGCTTGTAGTTGGGTTAGTGGAGAAGATGGGAAGACAGATAGCGAATTTAAAATAGGAGCCTGTACAGGCTCCTGTTTTTTATGTCGGTTTTAGTACTGATAGAAAGAAGGAGTATTTTCTATATTAAAGAGCCTAGGTCTTCCTGCTCCATGATTGTTGCATCTCAATATAATTTCCTGGGTGCTTATATTTATTATTCTTTCTGCTGCACAGATTGCTTCAAAGTATCTGCAGAAAGGAAGCTTTATTCCAGCATAACCATTGCTTCTTGGATAGTTTACTTCCTCTTGCAGCGTTACCCAGTAAACAAGATGCTTGAGAAACTCCAGTTTATAGTTATTATATTCTGTATTTGTTCCATTAGTATATACGTCTTCTAAAAAGCTTTTTAGCTGCTGGAAACTGAATGTCTTTAGGTTTATGTGCTCAATTAGAGTTTCAGCAATATAAGCGTGGGTTGGAGCATCATCCATCCCTAAGGTTAGTCGGTAGTCGCCATGTCTTTTACGACCAGGATAGTTTATAGTCAGGTCCGGATATTCTCCATCTTTATATACCACACGGCTTCCTTTCCCTTCAAGTTTCTTCACATATGTTAGGCCTTCACTATAATTCATAAAATCCTCCTTTGTTTTTCAATTAATTCATATACAACACATTTTTTATAATTGTTCGAAGTCAAGCATTCCAGTCAGCTCATTATATTTATATTTTATGAGCTTCAGATTCGTCCAGGTTTCCGATATAGCCGGTCTTCTGCCCTTCATGTAATTCCTAGCGCAGACCTCGTCTCTGTACTTTACGACATGTTCTGGAAAGTCTGAAGCCAGAATGAAGGCCTCAATCATAGAGTAGTCTCCGTAGGCGTATTCCTGGTTTATCCAGTCGACGTATTTCATCGTCTGATTTATTACATCCTTTTTGGCAGCATCTTTCTTTATCTCTATAGTCAGATACTTAGAAATGGTGCCAAATCCTTCTATCTTCCGGTACCCGAATACATCCATCTTATCCATATAGTCTATAGGTTTAAACGGAGATGCTGCGACCTGATGTGATACATAGTCCCACCTTCCAAATATTGATTCTTTACATCTGGACAGCATATCCATGACAGCAACTTCTATCGCCATTTCATGTCTCAACTTGCTTCCATCTTTGCAACTAAAGAGAACATCCTTTACCGACAGGCTATGTCTACTAGACACTTTAGATGACAAAGATTCATGAAAAGCTGAATCATGATTAAAGCAGTCAACTGAAGAGCCGATACTTGCCTCATTCCTTTTCAGAATAGCGTCTCTTAAGGCCTGGTCTTCTTCCTCATCCACCTTTATGAACGATAGCTTCCAGAGAGTCCTGAGCATTCTGATTTTCTGGGGATTTGACGCAAGCATGTCATCCATATCTATACCATTCTCAAAGAATCCTGGAGACGGCTTAAAGAAGCAAACACATCTATTACATAGATTGGATTCATCATCCAAAAGCATTTCGTCTTTAATGTTCTTGAACTCAGGGAAGGAGGGCCAAAGGGCTCTTGGATAGTTCATGTATTTGCAGTCTCCTTCGATGTCGACCATCTCGCCTCTTCCGTATATCATTCTATCTATGAAGAAGTAGACGCTATCACCTGGTTTCATTCCGCAGTAGTCTGCGAATGTACCTTCATGGTGAATCATCCATAGTCCATTTTTGGGCGCGCTTAGGTTTGTGCTGTAGCATCCTTTCTTTATACAGGACTTCAGCGAGTCTAAGCTGTCCAATGTGAATATATATCCTGCCATGTCTAGTCCTCCTCTTGCAAGCTTATCTGTTCTAATATGAAAGAGTTGTTGAGCCAGAAGCATTGTTTCGGCATCTTCCTTCCGTCTGGAAGAGGATAAGTGTCCTCACTGTTTTGAGCATGAGGTCTAACATGTGAAACAGGATTTTCACTAGGAGAAGGTAAGTTGTTGAATGTCCTTTTGCCTTTTTGAGTAAGAACGACTCCATCTTTTATAATTTGCTTCGCTTCTTTCCAGACCTTCTTAACCTCTGTATCTAGTATGCCTATAGGCATATTCCAGAACATCTCTTTATCTAGTATAAGGTTACCATTCTTGTCTTTTTTGTATATCACAAAGAAGAATCGGGTTTCAGAGAGCATAGTCCTGAATTCAGATTCCTCCCAAGATTCGTTTACTAGGTCTTTAAACTTAAATGTCGGGAAGGACATGTGTTCTTTTATCTTTCCATTATACTCAATTCTTATAGCCTTTACTTTTATATTGGCTTTCTCGAACTCAGATGCATTCTTAGATTCTACTCCCAAGATTTTAAGAGCTACTCTGGAAGTTCTATCTTTAGACTTAGGGTTAATGTTGAACTCTGTCATTAACTCGTCCAGACTTCTTCCCCTATGTTTTCTTATTTCACTCTTAACATATTCTTCGAACGAGTACTCTTCGAGTGCTGAAGGGTCCTTCACTATCGACTCGTAAGTGCCTATGTCGTTGAGTATGTAGTTTCTTAGAATACTGGTCATATAGGAGCCTTTAAGCGAGAAGGCCCTTTGGGGTGCCAATATATCTGAATTTGGCTGCTTTCTCATGCTCTTAGCAGCAGTGCTTCCCTTTGTACATGCTCCAAGGTACATTGTGTCGCCCTCAGAAAGCTCATGGGCTTTTCCGTTCCTAATCTTACGGACGATCTTTTCCCAATCCTGAGTTATTATCTTTAAGTCTTCTTCAGGGTACTTAAAAAGCTTGACGTAATCGATACTGTAGTCCAAAGGATTACTAGCCAAAATATCGTGAAAGTACCATATCAGCAGCAGTAACTTATTCTTGTGATAAAAGGAGCTGTTAAAAAAATCTTCATGTACAATTTTATTGAAGTCGATTATATTTAGCACTAATCGCTCCTTAGCTGAAAGCTTTCCATTTTTAAGTTTTTTGTAAGGTGTTACTTTTAGCTCCACTCCGGCTTCAGGAAAATCAGGGTTTGGATTACTATTAGGATTATATCGAAAATGATATTTTTCTACTAATTGACCTAACTTTCCTTTCCCATTGTAATCTTTGGAGTCTTCTGGAAGAATGTCATTGAACGTACTCCCAATAAGCTCCTTGGCGAAATTTTCTATGGATTCTGGTGAATTTTTATTGTAGATAGTTTATCCCTCCAATCTTTTACTTTAAATATGATACCACAATGTGGGAATATCAATCAAATAAAGGAAAGCTTTGTATAAATAACTCTTCTTATGGGTAAAATACAATGTAGATAAAAGTATAGTCAAAAACAACAGGAGGAAGTACTATGATATTTACGTTTGAAGAACTTTATAGCGCAAGTCTTATTCAAGGAGCTGTCTATGAAGGTGGGAAAAACAAGTCTCCCACTAAAGATGATCCACTAAGCAAAATTTTTAGAATAGAAGGCTGTAGAAGAGGTATTGGAAATCAAGGTGGTTTCAGAAAAGCTCTTAAGGAACGAGAAGGGAAGCCGGTAAGTGGTAAAGTTGCTTTTGTAGTAATAGTAGATAGTGGTAAACAAGAAGAGTGGCCGAATAGTTTCGACGAAGATTCAGGTATATTTACTTACTACGGAGACAATAGAATTCCAAATAATGATATATTCAAAACTAAAAATCTTGGAAATAAGTTTCTTTACGAAATCTTCAGGAAATCTTACGGTACACCTGATGAAAGAGCAGAAATCCCACCTATTTTCATATTTAAATCTACTGGTAATGGATGTGACAAGAGATTTATTGGACTTGCTGTACCTGGGGTAACTGGAAAAAGCTTTGAAGAATGTTTAGAGCGAAGAGCTTTTGAAACAGATGAAGGAAACTTTGAAAACTTTGTCGCGCAATTCACTGTAATGGACACGTCTAAAGAAGTAATAAATAGAGAATGGCTAAAAGAAATTAAACTTAAGGAGTCATTAATAAGCTATTATGAACCGGCTCAATGGACTAAATATATCATAAATGGAATTAGTGAGAGTCCTTATACACTTGGATACAAAGAGGTATCGTTGGTTGAAGAAGAATACATTAATATTGAAAATGAGACTGTTAGAAAAGTAAAGGTCAGGATTACTCAAGGGAAATTTAGAGATAAGCTTATCGAAAGAGATAAGAGCTGTCTTATATGTGGTCTTAATATTAAAGAGCTCTTGGTGGCTAGCCATATTAAGCCTTGGAGTGAGTCAAATAACCACGAGAAGCAAGATTCCGACAATGGACTATTGTTATGTATAGGGCATGATGCTCTCTTTGATAAGGGTTACATTTCATTTGAAGATGATGGAAAGATATTGATATCAAATAAAATAAATGCTAAAGACTATCCAAAGCTAAACGTAAACGAAAGTATTAAACTCAGAGTCGATGATAAGAATCAAAACAAATATATGCAGTATCATAGAGACAGTATTTTTATAAAATAGCCCTAATTTAAACAACATAAGTACGTATTATGGTGCCCTTTGCCCAAATTTAGTATATAATAGAGATATTTAGAACCTAATATTTCAATATATGGGAGCTGACAAAATGAAAAATCTAAGTGCGTACAGGGAAGAGCTGCTGTGCAGGGAGCTCGCTGAAAGCACTATAAGGAAGTATCTAAAGGACCTCCGGGACTTTCTGGAGTTTGCAGACGGGGCGGAAGTCTCTATGGAGCTGCTGATCCAGTACAAAAGGGAGCTACTGGACAGTTTTAAGCTGTCCACCGTGAACAACAAGATCACCATTCTGAACAACTACCTGAAGTTCTGTGGCCTGGACCTCAAGCTGAAGCAGGAAAGGCAACAGCGAAAAACTTCACTGGATAACGTGATCACGGAGAGAGAGTTTAAAAGACTTGTAAGGGCTGCGGAGAATCTGAAAAAGATCAGGCTGAAGTATATAATGCTGACTCTCTACTACACCGGAATGAGGGTGTCGGAGCTTAAATTTCTGACAGTGGAAGCACTCAAAAACGGCTATATGGAAGTCAAGTGCAAGGGGAAGCACAGGTATATCCCGCTTTCTGAAAATCTTGTAGAAGAGCTCGGACATTATGTAAACTTGAAATGCATAAGCTCCGGTACAGTCTTCCGCACTTCCAACGGCCATCCGATAGACAGATCCAATATATTCAGGCAGCTTAAGGAAATAGCCAAGTTCGCTGGAGTCAGTGAATGCAAGGTCTACCCTCACAGCTTTAGGCATCTTTTCGCAAAGCAGTGGCTGCGCCACAACAACCAGAACGTGTTGGAGCTTGCGAATATACTTGGGCATAGCTCGCTTGAGACTACGAGAATCTATACTACGCTATCTATTGAGGAGCAGAGGGAGACAATTAGGTTTTGATAGATAATGGCTTAGCGTATAATTTGTCGGTTTTGCGGACGCTACTCCTAGAAGAGTAAAGCGGAAGAATAAAATCTCAAGTTCCCCGTTTTCGGCAATGCCGAGGGGAAAGGAAAAGGTCGGAGAGACAAGGAGAAAAGGGTGGAGATTTTTCGAGTGTTTTTTCGAAAAATACTACCCGCACCTTGTCGTGAAGACAGAGAAACTATGGCTTCTTAAATTAATTGTATTGGAAACCTCTGTTTGGTAAGAGTAGATAAGTATGTTAAACTATGGTGAACGAGGGGGAATTTGGACATGAAAAAAAAGAATGCTGTTATAATGGCTATATCGCTGACATCTTTAATTTGTTTAGTACTTTTTGCTTTTATTAGCTATTACACTTCGATGAATAGAAAGATATCTAAAGATTTGAATTCTAGTATTCCTATCACTTTAGAATTCGAATATAAAGACAGTCATCATTGGTTCTTAGGAGATGGTGCTACTAGGGGTACCGTCCTATTTATGCGGATTAACAACGTTAAGAAAAATAAATTACAAAAAAGCTTGTTTTTTCCAATGCTTAGCATAAAAGAAAACAAGCTTTTGTTTGCAATTTTCAAAAAATAGTATTC
>NZ_MKIE01000020.1 GCF_001855385.1 Andreesenia angusta
AAGTAGATAAAGCAATAGATACTGTAAAGAATAATTTTGACTTTCCTGCAGCTACTCTAACAAAAATATGGTATGACGAAGACAAATCCGATTCTCTTGTTACGCTTTATTTGGAAACTGGTAAAGGCTTGGCAAGTGGAATTAAACCTGAGAATACTATTGTCTTGTTATCAAGCTTTGATGTTGATGATTCGGGGGAGAATGGTAATCCTGTTTTAGACCCAGGTACGTATACAGATTATCAGTGGGTTTTGATAAGAGATAATCCAACAAGTGATTGGAGAATTGATGATAGGGGTTATTAAGAATAAATAGTAAATCTAATTTTTGAATAGTTTTCAATCTTACTAAAATACGAATTATCATAAGGAGGAAAGTTGAGGCATGAAGTTAGCAATTAACCGAAGTACCGTAATTGAATATTCAAAAAGCATAGTTATAGCAGTAATTCTAGCTTTTTTTCTAAAGAGCTTTTTCTTCGAAACTATTGTTGTGGAAGGAACATCTATGCAACCGACTCTAAGCACTGGAGATAGAATTTTTATAAGTAAGTTAGAATATAATCTAAATCTAAAACGCTTTAAAAAAGGTGATGTAATCGTATTCGAAGCCCCAGATAAGGACGCCTCTTATATAAAAAGAGTTATTGGATTACCAGGCGATATAGTAAAAGTGGAGGATGGTAGTGTATTCCTTAACGGAGAGAGATTAGAAGAAAATTATATAGACGAAGACTCTTATACGACTTCCGATAATGAGAGCAGAGAAACATTAGTTGGCGATGAAGAAATATTTGTTATAGGAGATAATAGAGCTCTTGGTGCTAGTAAGGATAGTCGAAGATTTGGAAGTATAAAGCAAGAAAGTGTTCGTGGAAAAGCTGTGATAAGGTTTTTTCCATTCAATCAAGTCAACGAATTGTAACTTAGAATTTTATAAAGGTGCTCTTTTAGAACAACGCATATTTATTATATTGCGAACCAAGCCGGAGAAGCCTCTCCGGCTTTAACTATTCCACCAAACCACTTTCCTAAAGCACTTTCCCTACACCTCTTATCCTTTCTTTGAGATACTGGTATCAATAAACGAAAGGGGGTGCTACCATGCTGCCACTTAGTATAGCAATCAAGTTCACGGACGGACTTGGCAAGGTCAAAACAAGGACTCTACAAGGAGTAAGGAAGGATCTCACGGACACGCAGATAACTGACTTCGCCATAAACACGCCAGAGCTGATGGGCTTTCTGGAAGTAAACAGCGCGGTGCTTACTACTAGAAGAGCAATAGTATAGCTTTAGCCGGGGGGAACACAGTAAAATAGGAGAGGGGAGGTGCGGAATAGATGGAACTTCTAAGAACAGATTTACAACTGGAGGTTGTGCTCGCTAACGGGGAAGAAGACAAGTTTCTAATAAGGGACGTAAACCCTGAAATGTCAGATCTCTATGTGACAGAGATGGCGGGCATAATAGCAAGTACGTTTGAAATCAAGGGGCAGAACATAACCAGAGTAAAAGACGTTAGTATAATTAAGACTAACAGGGTTCAACACGAACTGCCAGCATAGATCTAGAATGCGAAAAAGCCGAGATTCCTCGGCTTTTTCTTTGTTAGTGGGGAAATGCTATTTCGGGGGGTGTTTCAGTGGAAATTCTGGAACTTCTAAAAGATGGAGAGCTTGCCAACAGCGGCGTACTTGGGGTTGTATGCCTCGCGCTGCTTGGACTGGTCATAGAACTGGTCCGGGAACTCGTAATCAACTACCACAAGAAATAATCTGCCTTACCGCTACAAGCGACAGGTCGTATTTCCTGGAAATCTGACTATAGGAATATCCATTCCTATAGTCTTTTTTTATGCTCTCGTTTCTACGGTGCCTTGTGGTCGTCTTGTGGGTCGGTATGTAGACCGTGGTCCCTCCGAACTCCTTGGACAGCTCTATGGCCTTCTCCATTCCAACTATAGCAGCTATCGTTTGAAATCCTTCAGGCAACGAGCTAAGTCCTTTTTTCATACTTTTCTCTCTCCTTTCAGATCCCAAAAGTAAATCAGTTTCCATAATTGGTAGACAATTTCCTGTTTATATTGTATCATGTATTCGATGTATTTTGGTAGGTTTTTATGTGTTTTTCTTTAGAAAGGAGAATTCAATGCTTCCAATACAGTTCTATCCTATATTCCACAACCACAACAAAGGGACCAACAAGCCCAAGTATATAGTGGTACATGACACTGGCAACCCGAACGCCGGAGCCATAAACCATTGGAAATACTTCGGGGGTGGAAACAGGAATGCCTCGGCGCACTACTTCGTGGACAACGAGAACATCATTCAAATCATAAAAGATGAGGACTCTGCTTGGCACTGCGGCGACGGGAAAGGAAAGTACGGCATCACTAACAACAACAGCCTGTCCATAGAGATATGCCTTACAGGAAATCTAGAGAAGTCCATAGCTAATGCCCGGGAACTTACTGAGCACCTTATGTCAAAGCACGGCATACCAATCGAAAATATTGTCAGACATTACGACGCCAGCAGGAAGACTTGCCCTCGCAGCATGAGCGGCAACGACTGGAAACGCTGGAACGTATTCAAAAGCGAGCTCGCCAAAGTCTCGCCCTCAATACCTAAACCCAATAAATCTCCAAACCAAGAAGCTTCATTTCGCGTACAGGTAGGAGCGTACTCCAAAAGGGAGAACGCCCTCAATATGGTTTCCAGGCTTAAAGCAGCCGGATTCGATGCGATTATAAAGACGAACTAAGACGGCAGAAGAGCCAGGTCTAGCTTTGCTGTGCGGTTTTTTGCGCGCCTACAGCTTGCTGGTGCTTGAAGCGTAGCCACAGGCCACTTCCCCGCCCGCGCTCCCTTGCGGTCGCCGGCGAAGCCTCCTGTGCCACCGGAATCTCCCGGGTGCGCCAGTGCCTGAGACTGGCGAGTTGGGGGCTTTTTCAGAGTCCCTTCAGCAACAAAACGGGGCTTTTGTGCCACTCGGCAGAGCCGAGCGATCCGCTCCGCTGTGGCAATGCTCCACCACAAAAGCTCCGTTTTGTACAACTCGCATTTGGACACATACTGTTCGTCTTCGAAAGTTCCGGGGCCGTGCTCCGCACCGCCCCGGCCATAGTCTCAACTTTCTATACAGGAATGGGTTTAAAACTTTGGCGAAGTTTCCTGCATTTCAGGGAACTAGAAAAGGCCCGGCATCCGCCGGACCTTGAAATTTCTTGTATATAGAAATCTTTAGTGATATAATTATGACAATAAAATAAACGGCATAAACACAAACGAGGCACTCTCTCCCCTACCAAAGTTTGAGAATACCTCTTACACATGCCAAAACCTTAAGGTTTTTTTGACTATTTATTGTTCTATTATAGTGTACTTTGCTATGATAGTCAATAATTTAGAGTAAATTTACCTCCGGTTTTGGCATGGGTTCATGCCAAATTGGAGGTTTTTTTGATGAAATCATACGATATAAACGCCGTGGTATCGGCGAACATGGCAGAGCAATACGGACTTACATTTATGGAACGTGGCTTCTACGAGATTTTGAGAAGCTTCAAATGCAATACAGAACATACTGCGACTCCTGGAATAGGCACTATAGCCAAGGCCATGGGGTGCTGTAGAAATACGGCGAAAAAATACATAGATAAGCTGGTGGAGAAAGGGCTTATCTGGAAGACAGAGCGACCTGTAGTCCGTCCAGACGGCAGGAAGTGGAACGACACTCATCTCTATACTTTCGTGGCCGAGAAGCACGGAAAGCCTGTATTCCAGGAGTCCAGAGATGTCAAAGTCCAAACAGAGAGCCCTTACCAGAAGATAAAGACTACTTTCGAAGAAGCCAGAAACGAGCTTAGAAAGCTTCACGGAAAGGAGCTTTGCGACAGGGCGTTCAAAATCTGCATCAGAAACCTAAGGACAGGTGTCACAAGCTACGTGAAGAATCCACTCAACTACATGAAGTCGGTTATAAAGAACATAGTCAAGGAGTCTGCGCTTGAGAAGGCCCAAAAGGAGTACGCGAACAGCTTTGACGAGTCGGATGTCAAAGACGAATCTAATGCAAAAAAACAGGAAAAGCCAAGATATGCTGCGCCTTACAGCCAGCCTAGAAAAACGGCTTTCCACAACTTCGAGCAACGTTCAAGCAAGTACAGCAACGACGATCTGGAAGCGCTTATAAAGGAGAAGAACGGTCGGAGATAGAATCGCCTCCGAATATTCTTCAGTCGGACCAGCTACATAGATTTTTTTAAAGAGGTTTCCCGAACCTCTGCTTTGTCATGTTCAGATTTATATCCTCTTTGCAACTTTCCCAGCTTTTGTCACCTCACTCCAGACCCACTTCTAAAACTCCCTAGTTTAATTCTATTTTAAGGATAAATATTCCTTATTCTCTCATATTTTTGACCAGGTAATTCTTTGAACTATTAATTTTCTGCAACCAAACTAATTATAGTCTTGTTAAGTTGTGTCTAGAAAAACCTAGAAGATTCATTTAAGAAAAAAAGATGCAATTAAAAAAAGAAGGTGCTCTAAATATAAGCAACCCTCTTTCACAATCCACCGCTAAACTTCTTGTGTATCGTGTGCATATTGTACTTCTTGTGTATTGGATATTCTTCATGTAATATTTACTTTCCATTCAAGAAATCTTCTAAATCACTGTGCTTGACTCTCCACTCTTTGCCGATCTTCACGGCTTTGAGTTTTCCCGACTTTATATAGTTGTAAAGAGTCCGCTGAGTAACTTTTAAAATAGGCTCTACTTCCTTCAGTGTGTAAACTTTCAAATCGCTCATTTGCTAAACTCCCTTCAATATCTCTTTGGCTTTGTCTACAATGTCACTTTTCTTGGTGCAATCCTTTGCAACAAGGTTATTTACATATTGAGTAATACTAATACCCTCAAGACGGCTCATAAGCTGGAGATATTCTAAGTTCTCTGGACTAAAAGCCATGTTTATTCTAGGAAGCTTCTTCCCTTTCTTACCCTGTGTAGGATGAACTTCTTGTACTTCTTGTGTATCGTGTGCATCTTGTACATGTTGTACCTCTTGTACTTCTTGTGCATTAGAATCGCTATCTACAGATATAAATGCCAGTGCAGGGTTATCGTCTTTAAAGCTTTTTTTACTCATATAGGTTGCTCCTTTCTAAAACTTCATCTACAAAGTCAAGATAGTCTAAAGCCGGATTGCTTTTAGGTGCATAGCTGAATATGTCCTGTTTTTTAGCCTGGGATTCTCTTATGGCGATTCCCTCTCTTATAAATGTATTGTATATGGAAGTTCCAAGCTGCGAAGCTGTGTCTTCAATAATCTCTCTCATATCTCTATTTAGAATAGTTCTCTCGTTGTGCCTTGTAAGAAGTATTCCCTGTATCTTTAAGTTTGGATTGCAGTAATCTCTGACAGCTTTTATAGTGCTGTACAGTTGCCCAACACCTTGAATACTATATATCTCAGCTATAGCTGGAATCACTGCGAAGTCGCTAGCTGTAAGCGCATTTACTGTTATAATTCCAAGGGCAGGCGGGGTGTCTATAACTATGAAGTCATATTGGCCTTTTATAGGCTCCAACACTTCCTTAAGTCTATATTCTTTGCCGGTGCTGCTTAGCTCTATGTCCAGCCTCGACAGATCTGAGCTGGAGGCGATCATATCTCCTGAATCAGACTTCTCTATAGCCCCAGATATATCAGATTTCTTGGTAAGTGCATCATACAACGTACTTCTTGTACCTCTTGTACTTCTTGTGTATGTTGTGTTTCCCTGCGGATCAAGGTCTATCAGTAGTGTTGATTTGCCTTTAAGACTTAATCCGGCGGCCAGAGCTTGTGCAGTAGTGCTCTTTCCCACGCCGCCCTTCTGGTTAATTATGCTTATAACAGCGCTCATGATTTTCCCTCCTTGTTTTACATTATATAGACTCGAACTAAACTTCTTAACTTTATTCTATCATATATATTCATAAAAACAGCTTTATTTTCATATAAATTATTATATAAAAACCACCATCACTTTATTCAGCAATAGTGGTTAATTTGAACTCAGACCCAATTCTTCTATGCACTTTATCACTTCATTGGCTTCAGATTTAACTTCCGATCCTCTGCCGACTGTAGTCATATAATCTATATCTAATTCGTTAAAATACGTCTCTATTATAAACATAGCCCAGTATCTTGAGTCATGTTCCTTCCAATGCAGGTATGCCCTGATTCTGTCCATTATTATATCTTCTCTAGAGATGACTTTTACATATAGTTCATCATCTATGTCGATTTTTTCTACCTTATCATATGCCCCGGCCAAACCCTCGTAGGCTATATCCATGGCATCTACAGCAACCATCAAATCACTATTGTAGTAGTGTCTACCTTCAGAATTGCTAAAGCCTAACTCTTCTAGAATAGATTTTACTTTGTCAATGTCTCCAGACAGAAAATCGATATCTCTAGTTGCATAGTCAGAGTTAGTATATATTTCAACTGAAAGGCCGCCAACTATTATAGGTGGACTTATATCCTTTGACTCTAGCACTTTGGTTAAAACTCCAACTGTCCTTATCATTGTATTGAACTTTTCTTCAGGATCAAGCTTCTTAAGATACTGATTTGCCCATTCTATATCGTACATAATTAATAGTAGCCCCTAACGGCGAACGTATCCAATATATCTTGCTCTGCTTTAGCTCTAGGTTTTCTTCTATTCTTCTTATAGTTTCCATCTGTGTTGCACAGATCAGCTATACGCTGTAATCTTGCTTCTTTATTGTGGCTTGTTTTAATTTTGATTTCTGAGAGTGTCATAGATATTCCTCCTCCGTATATCTAAAACAATAAACACTAATATTAATACTAATACTAATACTAACATTAACATTAACATTATACCATAGAATACATTATTTCAAACGTTACAAATTCAATGCCTGGAAGAGCTGAAATATATTCTCGTATATACTACATTCCAAAAACCAAACAACATAACTAGGTATTATGGTGCCTTTTGCCCAAATTTAGTATATAATAGAGATATTTAGAACCTAATATTTCAATATATGGGAGCTGACAAAATGAAAAATCTAAGTGCGTATAGGGAAGATCTGCTGTTCAGGGAACTCACTGAAAGCACTATAAGGAAGTATCTAAAGGACGTCCAGGACTTTCTGGAGTTTACAGACGGGGCGGAAGTCTCTATGGAGCTGCTGATCCAGTACAAAAGGGAGCTATTAGACAATTTCAAGCTGTCCACGGTGAACAACAAAGTCACCATAGTGAACAACTACCTGAAGTTCTGCGGCCTAGACCTCAAGCTGAAGCAGGAGAGGCAGCAGCGAAAGACGTCGTTGGACAATGTTATAACTGAAGGCGAGTTCTGGAAGCTGATAGGGACAGCGGAGAATCTGAAAAAGATCAGGCTTAAGTATATAATGCTGACTCTCTACTACACCGGCATGAGGGTATCGGAGCTGGAGTTTCTGACGGTGGAGTCGCTTAAAAACGGCTATATGGATGTCAAAAGTAAGGGGAAGCACAGGTATATACCGCTTTCTGAAAATCTTGTAGAAGATCTCAAATATTATGTAAACTCGACAGGCATAAGCTCCGGTACAATATTCCGCACTTCCAACGGCCACCCGATAGACAGGTCGAATATATTCAGACAGCTGAAGGAAATAGCCAAATTCGCCGGAGTCAGTGAATGTAAGGTCTACCCTCATAGCTTCAGGCACCTTTTCGCAAAGCAGTGGCTGCGCCACAACAACCAGAACGTGCTAGAGCTTGCGAATATACTCGGGCATAGCTCGCTTGAGACTACGAGGATTTATACTACGCTGTCGATTGAGGAGCAGAGGGAGACGATAAGATTTTGACAGATGATAGTTTTAGTGTGGGTTTTGTCGGCTTTGCGGATGGTACTCTTTTAAGAGCAAAAACCGGTCATATCAACGTGTTCACAGAAGATGTGGCCGGTTTTTACACATATCTCGGCGTCCCCCGATTTAGAGAAGTCGAGCTGACTGTGCTGAAAGCCTTAGTAAAAGAAAACTTAAGCGTAGAGGACATATCTAAACAAATGAGAAAATCCATAAGAGCTGTAAAGTATAATCTTAGACTCTTAAATGAATGAAATGGAGTAAAATCTCAAGTTCCCCGTTTTCGGCGATGTCGAGGGGAAAGGAAAAGGTCGTGAAGACAGAGAAACTATGGCTTCTTAAATTAATTGTATTGGAAACCTCTATTTGGTAAGAGTAGATAAGTATATTAAACTATGGTGAATGAGGGGGAATTTGGACATGAAAAAAAAGAATGCTGTTATAATGGCTATATCGCTGACATCTTTAATTTGTTTAGTACTTTTTGCTTTTATTAGCTATTACACTTCGATGAATAGAAAGATATCTAAAGATTTGAATTCTAGTATTCCTATCACTTTAGAATTCGAATATAAAGACAGTCATCATTGGTTCTTAGGAGATGGTGCTACTATAGCTAAAGCAAAACTAGAAGATGATGATATAATCAAAATAATGGAAAAATCAAAGCGGGAATGGTTAAAAACACCCATTCCAATTGAAATACAAGAAAGAGTATATGGTAACGAATTTAATGAGGCTTTGATACAAGACGCCTTGATACCTGAAGTAAAGAATGGATATTGGACTTTTTTGGATAGGTATAGATTGGATAATGGATTGGAAACTGAACCGAATGTGTACTATGAAAATACAGGTAACTATAGTTTAGGAGTAATAGACTTAGATAATAATATTTTATACTATATTAAATTTGATAGTTAAAATTGTATAAAATAACCGTTTTTTTATTTATCTGAGGTATCCGTGATGCAAACCTTCTATGGTTATTCCATAGTGACTTGTACTAGTAGGGGTACCGTCCTATTTATGCGGATTAACAACGTTAAGAAAAATAAATTACATAAAAGCTTGTTTTTTCCAAAGATTCAATACGGAAAGAACAAGCTTTTTATATCTTTAGCCAAGCACTAGGGGTCTTAGTGAATCCAGTGAAATGGCCTGCTCAGAGTTGA
>NZ_MKIE01000021.1 GCF_001855385.1 Andreesenia angusta
GGGCTTCCAAGTGCCTGAAGGACCAGGCGCCTATCCCGGTACCCTCGCCGCCCCCCTTTTTCCCCCTCCCCAGACCCCACCCCCTTTTTGAACCCCTGAAACACTGTCGCTTACGCTCTAAGCGGTGTGCACCATCACTGGAGAAGGGGAAAACCAGGGGCATCAGCTCGGCACTGGCAAAAGGGTGCACCTCAGAGTGAGGTTTTGCCGTGCCGGGGTTCAAGGCGGGGGCAACTCCAACCATCCACCGCCGTTTCCCCGCCTCTCGCTTCGGCGCCTTCGCTTTCGGATTAGACTTTCCACCCTGACATCATGCAGCCGTGCTATCGCACCGCTGCGACGCTCCAGACGGCTCTAGAGCTTAAGGCAAGCCCACAGCATGGAGAAACATCCATACAGGGGCCCCGGTGCGTCCTGTAGTGCCCTGGAAACGCGCCGGGCACCACAGGTAGACAACTGGTCGGTACCAACGTGGTAGATTTGAAATTGGAAGTGGCACCCGGGCGGACATTCCCTTCCGCCCTCAGCGCCTTATGGGGAAAGAGCGGAGACGCATCCGCCCATTCCCCACCAGAAAGGCGGTCGTGCAGACTGCGCACCACCGCCGGCAATACGGGGCGACGGATTTCCGCTTTTCGCGGAACTAGCCGCCCCTGAAGATACTTGAATATAGGCCCAGCGTTTGTCCGCTTCGGGTGATATTCCCAGGGGGAATCTTCCCTTGCGCTCTGGCCACGCTCGACTTCGCACATAAGCTCAGCCTCGCTCTACCGCTTCCGCGGTCAACAGAGGTAGGCGGTGGGATCAGCCCCCGCTGCATAGATGTAAAAGCGCTTTTAAAGGGTAAACTTTTGACGTGCCAGTTCAGGAAGGTTCGGAGCTCACACAATGGCTATTTCAAGCGAATGGTGCCGAAAAATGCTTAAATCCTAACCTAGTTTACCTGATAATCGAGGTAAACTTTAGGTAAACTGTTGAAATTTCAATGGTTTACCTACTTTTAATTATGCAAAATAGGAGTTTACTATTTTAAATACAGGCATACAGTGGTATAATAGATATAAGGAAAAGTTTACTTTTGATGGTTTTTTTAAAGGGAGCGATGGAAATGGACGAAGAAATGTCGACTTACGCTGTGAAAATGGATGCAGAGGCCAAAGAAGAGCTGAAGCAAATGATAGAGAGCTATGAAGGTGGAACGGCCGGGGATTTTATGCAGGTACTTATAGAGACCTACAAGGCAAGCAAGCTTACAGGAAGCGTGGCGGATGTGAAAGCGGATCTGGCGGAGCTGAACAAACTGACCGGCAGGATGTACAGTATATATGCGAATATGGTAGAGAGAAGCGAAGTGGCGGGCGAGAGTTTAAGGGTCCAGGCTGCCGAAGCCATAAAGGAAAGGGAGTCCAAACTTGAGGCACTTGAAAGCGAAGTTAGAGCCCTGAAGGAAGACAAGAAAACAGCAGCCAGCATTATAGACGACTACAGAGTTAAGACGGAGAAATTGAGGGATGAAGTAGTAAAGACAAAGCAGGACACGGAGAGCGACAGAAAGCTTATAGCCAAGCTGGAGGAAGAGACGTCCGAGCTTGCAGAGCTAAAACAAGCAAAGAAGGCACTGGAGGATCAGCTGAAAGAAGCGGAGGCCAAGCTCAGGTCTGAGAGCGACAAGGCTAAGGCTCTTGAAAAACAGCTAAAAGAGCAGGAAGAAGAGATAGAGAAGCTGGAGGATATGGCTGTTCAGGCCATGGACGAAAGCAAGAAAGCATCAGAGAAGGCAAGAGAGGAAGCTATGGCCGAAGTCGAAAGGCTGAAAGCTACTATGGAGCTTGAAAAACAGAAAGAGCTGCTGGCGCTTGCAGGCGAGCATCAGAAAGAAGTCCAGAAGATACAGGAGCAGAGAATCGCCGAAATAGATAGCCAGAGAGAGAAGTATATGGCAAAACTTGAGGCTTTGGAGGCCGAGAACAAGGAGCTTGAGAAAAAGCTGGCCGAAGTGAAATAGAAGGATTAAATGCAAAAATATCGGATATATATTTACTAATCAAACAAAACAATACCATACGTGAAGAAAGAAGGGACCATATTGGGGCCCTTCTTTCTTTTGGTTTACTGAAAGTTTACCGGTTTACTTAACAGTAAACTTATTATATATCAATGGTTTACCTGATGTTTATTAAATGGGGTACCTTGCACATTATCGACAAAACCCACGATAAGCCATATTTAAACAATAAGTGCGAAAAACTAAGCCATAAAAGCTTCCTTGGAACAGAAGTTTCTATGGCTTAGTTCGTAGTATAGTAAGATTGAGAACTATTCAAAATTTAGATTTACTATTTATTTTTAATAACCCCTACCATCAATTCTCCAATCACTTGTTGGATTATCTCTTATCAAAACCCACTGATAATCTGTATACGTACCTGGGTCTAAAACAGGATTACCATTCTCTCCCGAATCATCAACATCAAAGCTTGATAACAAGACAATAGTATTCTCAGGTTTAATTCCACTTGCCGATCCTTTACCAGTTTCCAAATAAAGCGTAACAAGAGAATCGGATTTGTCTTCGTCATACCATATTTTTGTTAGAGTAGCTGCAGGAAAGTCAAAATTATTCTTTACAGTATCTATTGCTTTATCTACTTCTTCTTTGGTAAATTTAGTATACTGCCCAGTATCTGTTGTTAACTTATTAGTTTCAGGGCTTTGTTTACAAGCTACTAAAGAAAATACCAATAATATTATACAAAATGACATTATGATTTTTTTCATAAAAACGCCTCCTTTTAATTAGTTTACAGTATCTAACAACTGTGAACTACCCATATTATACCCAATTCCAAGCAAGAAACCAAATATCTCCACTATATAAAGATTTTATTTACGACCATGCCTATAATAGATGCGATATAAGCATAATTGTAAGAAAAGTCGAAAGTGGAGGTAAAAGCATGAGCAGCAGGGCAAAGCTTTTAAAACTGTTAGAAGATAGCGACGGAATTGTATTTAAGGAGATGCTTTTGTGTAGATAGATATAGATAGTACCTATTTTACTGATTTAAAACATTTGCAAAACTAAGCTAGTTGTCTACTGGGATAGAAGGGTATAAACAGCTACATAAATGGGGAATGACGACTACATAATTGGGGGGCAATGCCTACATAAATGGGGCACAATAACTACATAGATAGTTGACATGTAGTTGTTGCGTGAATATAATTAGGAGTAGCTGGAGGTGAAAGTCTTGGTGGAAATAGAGATTAAAGAGAAAGACGACAAGGTAAGCAAAAGCAATTTACTTATTGAAAGCAGAGGTAAGATGAGCCTAAACGAGGCGAAGTTGTTTGCCTTAATAATGACACAAACAGAACTACATCAAGAAAATCAGTTTGAAAAGTATGTGCTAGACGTATCTTCCTTGAAAGATTCCACCAATCATAAGGGTTTTTACGACTATCTTAAAAAGACAGCCATAGCACTAGAAGATGTAAAGTTAGTGGTAGAAACTCTAACAGAGAAGAGAAAGAGAAAGACTACAGTGATAAGGTTGATCAATAGTCCATCTGTGACAGAAGGCGAGTATGAGTTGGAATACTATATAAACAAAGATCTGCTTCCCTACATTGAAGACATATTGAAAAAAGGGACAAAAGGGTATACCCAGTATCAATTAGAAAATATACTGAGTATGCGAAGTAGCTATAGCATAAGAATCTACGAATTGCTGAAACAGTATGAGAATAAAGGTGAAGACTATAGAGAGTTTGAGATCGAGGATTTGCGGGCCTATTTAGGTATTGATCAAGATAAGTATAAGAGAATATCTAACTTTGAAGAGAGAGTCCTTAAAACAGCTACAAAGGAGATAAATGAGCAAACAGATCTCGATATTCAGTACAGTAAAGTGAAAAAAAGAAATAAGGTAGTGGGTATAAGATTCGATGTGAAATATAGAAATAAGAAGGAAACAGTCACGGCAGAAAAATACATAAAATTAGGAATAGATATAGAAGAAATTCGTATACGATCAGGACTATGGGACTCGGGATTTAACGACGACCAAGTAGCAGTTATCTATGATTCGGTAAATATAAGTGATATAGGGCTTGAGATATATGACTATATATTGCTCTCCTACATGTATTCTAAAAGGAAAGCAGCGAGAAATATATATGCTTACACATTGGAAACTATTAAGAATGACTATGCTAGAGCGTTGCCACAAGCAAAAACAAGGTATTTTGTCCACGAAGAAGATGAAGCGAGAATAATAGAAGCATTGAAGAGATTTGGTGCGTACAAAAAGAAAATGTAAAAAGAAGGGCCCCCCAAGGGTGTGTATAATAAACGGTGTAAACTATCTTGATGATGATATACTAAAATCATAAGGGGGTTGCACCGTTTTGAAACTTTTTGACAAGAAGACAATAAGAGACCTGATGAAGCAAGGAAAACTGAAAGACGCCAAGGACATATCCACGCTTCTAAAAGAGCAGTTTGCAGATATAATCGAGGAGATGCTAGAAGCAGAACTGGACGAGGAGCTAGGCTACACTAAGTACGACTACAAGAACAAGGAAACTTCGAACAGCAGAAATGGCAAGCGAAAGAAGACGGTTATGTCCGAGTACGGAGAGCTTGATATAGATGTTCCAAGGGACAGAGACAGCGAGTTCGAACCTGTAGTGGTGAAGAAGAACCAGACAGATATATCAGGCATAGAAGACCAGATACTAGGCATGTACGCTAAAGGAATGACAGTAAGGGATATACAGGACCATATCGAAAATATATATGGCTTTGAAGCCTCCCCAGCACTGATATCGAGAATTACAGACAAGATACTTCCACTGGTTGGCGAATGGCAGAACAGACCACTTGAAAGCATATACTGCCACGTGATAATGGATGCAGTGCACTACAAAGTGAGACAGGAAGGTAGGATAATCAACAAGGCTGCGTATGTTGCCATAGGTACAAATTTGGACGGAATGAAAGAAGTGCTGGGAATTTGGGTGGGAGAAAACGAGAGCTCGAAATACTGGCTCAAGGTGATAACAGAGCTTAAAAACAGAGGTGTGGAGGATATTCTGATAGCTTCGATAGATGGGCTTGCAGGCTTCTCAGACGCCATAAAAGCTGTATTTCCAGAGACTGAGGTTCAAAGATGCATAATCCACCAGATTAGAAACTCAACGAAATACCTGTCGTACAAGGACAGAAAATCTTTCTGCAGTGACTTGAAGAACGTCTACCAGGCTTCGACTGAGTCTGAGGCTCTACAACAGCTTGACCTGCTTGAAGACAAGTGGAGAGATAGGTACTTGATAGCTGTGAAGTCTTGGAGGAACAATTGGGAGGAGATATCCGCATTTTTCAAGTATCCGCCTGAAATCAGAAAGATGATATATACTACGAATGCGATAGAAAGCTACAACCGACAGCTCAGGAAGGTGACCAAGTCAAAGTCAGTGTTTCCAACGGACGAGTCGCTGATGAAAATGCTGTACCTTGCTACAATGGATATACAAAAGAAGTGGACCCAAAGATACCGAGGCTGGTCTATGATACTGGCTCAACTTAGCATACACTTCGAGGATAGACTACAGGGCTACGATTACTAAAATTTCACTGACAAGTATGCGGTACTGGCTAGTCTGCTACATCCATAAAAAAGCAGAAAAAGAAAATCGAGAAAGCTTGCTCTCTAGGCTACTCTCTCGATTTCCGAACTACTGTCCGCAAAAGGATTCTCTATATTTTTTTCAGGATATTTACACCATTTTATTGACAGACTCGGCCCCAATGTGCCCCCTTCTTTCTTTTGGTTTACCGAAGATTTACCGGTTTACTTATTGGTAAACCTAGTATATATAAATGGTTTACCTTATGTTTACTGATATGGTTTTCAGGGATGATCTGAAGTTGGAGTGCCGTCAGCAAAACCGACAAATTATACTCTAAGACATATTTTTACAATACAAAAGAAAACTAAGCCCGAGAAACATTCCATCTAGTGGAAGCTTCTTGGGCTTAGTTCGTAATATAGTAATATTACGATAAGTTGCTGCTTTTAGTTATTGATACCTATCTCTTATATTTTCTGTACTCCCTATATTGTCTAATTGATTCTCTCAGATAAGGCATAAATGTCAGAAGTAGTAGCCCTATTGTTATCATATTTATAATTGACTTCAAGGGTTCTTGCAAAAATTGATAGACATTATATTTTCCAGAATACATTGTAGTCCAACTTAAAGTTGCAACTATCAAAAATATATTTTGCTTCGATTTTTTAAAAGAATATAAGCAATATATAGAAAACGGTATAGTAATTAGTGGAATTCCAATATCCATAACAAGCTACCTCCTTCGTAATATAGTAAGTTTATTCATATCATTAAGATTTATTTATTTTGTCTTTCGTATCAATAATGATTTTTTCGCAATCTTTACAGTATAAAGCCTCTACACTACTCGTTGTGAGTGAGTCTGTAAGCTTAATGCCTTTTGAAATAATTTGTAGAAAGGTACCTTTGTCTTTTTCCTCGGGAATCCACTTTAATGCACGTCTATCTTGGTGAATAAAACCTAGATGCATTTCTTTACCACAGTATGGACATTTATAGCTACTATTCATTTATAATCAACTCCTTTACTTGCTTCGTATTTTAGTAAGATTATTCACTTATGACTTATACTTTTTTATAAGGTTTGAAATCAATAAAATTGCACCTATTGTAATCAAGCCAAGCAAGATAATAGGATATAGCATTATCAATATAAAAGTACTCATATATTCCTCCCATTATTTCAACAACTCATATTTTTTAACAACTATGAACTATCCTATGACTTCTTGTTTATTTACTTTATGAAAGCTGGTGATAAATGTATAGCCAAGTATCAGTTGAAATATCCCCATATTAGCAGTAAAAACTGAAATAGGTATATCAAGAATAAATGACTCTAAAGAGAATATAAACCAAGAAGATGCTATGAAAAGTGAAGGAATAACTACTAAAACCAGCTTAGGAATATTTACTTTCCAAGAACCTTCCCTTTTGACCTCGGAAAGCAGACCTTCAATTCCTAGTAATGCCCCCAATAAGACATTTATAACCATTGACCCTATGATAAATAGTTCATTAAAAGTTCTTCCTGATAGCTCCACAAAATACTGACGACTAAAAACCAGTATGAAAATTGCTACGATATACAACAGATACTTTAACCATGTTTTCATTTTTTGACCTCCTCGTATTTTCTAACTATTGCGAACTACCCATATTATACCCAATTCCAAGCAAGAAACCAAATATCTCCATCAACAGGCATCTAACAAGGGCATTTGGGGATAGCTCAAAATTCTCAAACTGTAGCCCAGTAGACCTGAACTGTATTTAACTTACTTAAAATTCTGGCTATACTCCATAATGGGGTACCGTCCTATTTATGCGGATTAACAACGTTAAGAAAAATAAATTACAAAAAAGCTTGTTTTTTCCAATGCTTAGCATAAAAGAAAACAAGCTTTTGTTTGCAATTTTCAAAAAATAGTATTC
>NZ_MKIE01000022.1 GCF_001855385.1 Andreesenia angusta
TCAACTCTGAGCAGGCCATTTCACTGGATTCACTAAGACCCCTAGTGCTTGGCTAAAGATATAAAAAGCTTGTTCTTTCCGTATTGAATCTTTGGAAAAAACAAGCTTTTATGTAATTTATTTTTCTATGGCAATAGGTAAGGCTTTGAGACTATCTCCACCTTTTCCCCTGCTCCGCACGGTACGTGCGACTTTCATCGCATACCGCGCTCCATCTCAAGTTTCTAGTCTATGCTAGTCAGATTACATTCTCTACGATATCTGTTTACTCTTTCAATCTGTTTTACGTTCAGATTGAGTTTCTTCATATATCTATCAATCGCTTCCTTGTCTATCACATGTATCAGCTTGTGTGCGTCTCTGTGAATCGCCGTTAAGTTGGCGAACTCATCTGTCCCGCCGTATTGCCTTGGCTTTATGTGATGAATCTCCACTTCTTCCGCGTATAGAAATTCCCCCGTTATCGGACAAATGCCTTTCTGAGCCGAGTATACTGACAGCTTGTTATCTGACAGCTCGACCGTATTGTACATATACACTCTCTTCATAAGCCTGTTTATCTCCTTGGTCACGCTGGGCTTAAGCCTTTTGTAGACTAGCTGTCTGCCTTTTTCCGTGTAGTTGCATATGTCCTGGGTGTAGTTCATTATGTGGTTAGTCTGGACATCCGCCACTGGATGAAGATAGACTCCATCCACCTTGTATGTCCTGTACTTGTTTATATTGAACTTCCTGTATGTCTCGTTCGGGTTGCTTGGAATTTCATACTTTCCAATTGATTTCAGTCGATTGAATAGGGCTTTGGATATTTGATAGGCTATTTTCCCGAAATCAGCGTTTATATGGGTGGCGTATTTGTAGTAGTTCTTAATCCCCATCACATATATATTGTACTTTGTGACGGTGTGGGCATTCGAGTTTTTCTGAATCCCTCGGATTAGTTCTCTAAGCCGTGTCTTTATCTTCTCGACTTTCTCGTCTGCCACAAAAGTGTTCGCCACATAGCTGTTTCGCTTCTTTACTGCCTTGATTTTAAATCCCAGGAAGCTTGACGGCTTCTTTCTGAGGTTGGTGATTTGGGACTTCTCCGTTGATATTTCGAGCTTTAGGTTGTTCCTTAGGTAGTCCTTTACGGCGTGATATATCTTAACCGCCGTCTGATGGCTTCTGGTGAATATTTTGAAGTCATCTGCATAGCGCACTATATACATTTCTTTTAGGTTGCTTCTGCTTTTCAGCTGTAGCAGTTTGCTCCTTTGGTGCTTGTATTTGTATCTTGTGTTGAAGCTCTCCCACTGGTCGCCTATCCACCAGTCCAGCTCGTTTAGGACGATATTGGAAAGCAGTGGCGACAGAATGCCCCCTTGAGGGGTTCCCTTCTTGGGCACGCCCTCGCCCTTTATCGGGGCTTTGAGCATTTTTCCGACTATCTTTAGGACTCTCCTGTCTTTGACCCCTATGTCGTACATCTGCTTGAGCAGTTTTGTATGGTTGACGTTGTCAAAGAAACCCTTTATGTCTATATCAACTACGTGATGCAAGCCGTTCATGTTTATCAGAAACTGGCTTCGTCCCATTGCGTGGTGCGCCGACCTGTTCGGTCTGAACCCGTATGAATGGTTGTGAAATCGGGCTTCGCATATCGGCTCAAGAACCTGCTTGAACATCTGCTGAATCAGCCTGTCTTTCATAGTGGGTATCCCGAGGGGCCTCGTCTTGCCACCGCTCTTGGGTATCTCCACCCGCCTTATCGAGTCGGGCTTGTAGTCCTCAAGCGTGGCTCTTATCTCGCTTAGAAACTCTGACTCGTCCTTGATTTTGTAGTCTGATATGGTCAGTCCATCCGTGCCCTTGGTTTTGCTACCTGTATTGGCCTTTATGTTCCTGTATGCCAGAAGTATGTTTTCTCTCGACACTATGGCTTCGTAGAGCTTGAGTCCGTCTGTGGCTCTCTTTCTGCTCCTATTGTACAGCCAATCGAAAGTCTTCTGCATACCGTAGTATTCGTTGTATCGTAGTGCTGTGCTCATCGATGGTTTGTATTCTCCCTTGCTTTAAGGTCCCATCATCTTACCTGACCCTATGAGCTTGGTCTTCCTAGTCTAGATTTCAAAACTTGAGACTTGGGGCTATCCCTCCACTATGTTTCCATAGCTTCATCGGTACTGTGCCCCTACTCTCACAGAGATAAGTCCATTTCGGCTTCCGCCTTATTGAAACCAGCCCGATTAGCAGTCGTTTGAGTAGCTGTTCTCTGCTTTCCACGTTCCGATTAACTTAGCTTTGCATATGTACCCTTAGGCGCCAGCTATGACCCCGTCTATCTTATGCCCTCATTGTCGAACATACCGAATTTCTTAACGTCAACTCATACTTTTCGGCGACAGACCCTGCTTCAGCAGTTTAACCATTTCTAATTAACTTCTCATTAGAGCCGTACATTCGCGGGTTCGTCAGTCTTTTAAGACATTCTCGCCATGGGTACCTTTTAGCGTCCCGGCCTATCATACACTCGATTGCCTCCAATTCGCTTTTCCTGTGGCATTTCCGCCCTTAGGGTGTACTCTCAACCGACTTTACCACGCTTTAAACCCCAAGCAACTGCTAATTACCTGGCGCATAGTGGAGTATCAGACAATCCGTTTCAGCCAACGTGACGGCTTTCATTCCAGATTTCATTAATCAGTTGGGCTTTTATCGATAGCCCTCCCATTTCGTGCTCCGCACTTATTGGGAAACGTGTCGCGCTAACGTGAGATATCCGCATTTTCCGGACGCTACTCCTAGTTGAAATGTTCAATTTTTTATGTTACTATTTTAAGGGTTAGTTTCCAATAATACTTAAACAAGGGGGTAATTTTGTGAAAATTAAAAAATTTGGTTCTTTAGTTTTAGCTTCGGCTATACTAACAATTTCAGCATCTTCAGTATCTCTAGGTGCTCATCTAAAAGAGGCTGGTGTGACCGAGATTGGTATTAACGTGGATAATCCTATAATGAAAAATTATTCTACTAGTCAAAAATCTAATAGTAACGTTAGTATTATGTCGTCGACTATACATGTAGGAGAGAAAGTTTCTGTTGCTGGAGGTACTCTCTGGGCAGAGTTTCAGGGTGCTAAACACAGAGCTAAGTACGATCACAGTAGTAAAGAACACCGTTCATCTGCCACTAATGGTGCTGGACATATACTGAGAAGTTCTTGGGTCAAACCTGGCCATAGAGCTACTACCGAATGGTGCTCTTCAACGATTACAGGTAATAAAGTTTTTGGTGCAACTAAATAAATTCTGTTAAATACTATTGTAAAGAGAGGTTAGGTACTTGAAAAAACTGTTGGTTGTAGTAGTGATTTCACTAACTATATTAATAAATATATTTTCTTTTTTATCTATAAGCAAAAACTCTATTGATAATATGTTATTCGATAAAACAGTTATTGCTTTTGATAGAAGTAGTAGAGATACTCTTAAGGCTGATGAAAACTTTTTGAGTGATATTATATCTTTTTCAAAAGAAAAGGATATAGAAATATCTCAATATAGCTTTTTAAGTTCAAATAAAATAGATATATATACTACTAATAAACAAAACTTTCAGTCTGCCTTACTCATACCTAACCTTATCTTTAACAAAGATATCCGAGTACATAGTTTAGAGGACGTTTTTAGCATAGGATTTAAAAATTTACTTTATATTGACACAAAAGATAATAATATTATCAATGAATTTTTAAACAAGTTTTCCGACCATGGTGTGTACCTTGTATCAGAAAACTACACTTACTCATTTTCTACATTGAAGTATATTGACAGTAATTTTTTATCTGTCTTTGCCTTACTTCTTTCCGTCTTTTTTTTAGTAATTCTTTTTTATTATATGGGCAGTAAAAAAAATTATTCAATTTATAGATTATGGGGCTATTCTCATGGTCAGATATATTGTGTTTTTAACAAAGCACTTTATAAAACGCTGTTCATATGCACATTTTGCTGTATATCCACATTTCTTGGAATTTTAATAGTCTTCAATTTAATCGATACACTGTTAAAAAGCCTTATTATACTTGCACTAGTAAACTTAGCCATTATATTGTTACTATCTTTGTTCTCTATTGTCTTATTTCCCATATCTCTTATTAATTCACAAGGCATCGATAGAAAAAATAGACTTTTAAAGACAAGGTTTACTATCAACTCCGTAAAGTTTTGTCTTGTTTTACTTCTTATGGTTCTTTTCATTGTTTTTTCTAGCCAAAAAAATGCATTAAAATCAAGTCAGGATAGTCTGAGTTTCTGGGAAAGCAGTAAAAATCTTTTTACTATAAACACAACTGCTCTTCCTTATGACAGCTTATCTTTAGAAAGCATAGACAACGATAAGCTTTTTAAGCTATATAGTGATTTGAACAAAGCTAATAAAGTTTTCATCATACAATCTGTCAACTTTGGGCATTTAGACTCTTTAAATACTGATGATGATAAGCAAAGTTATATTTACGAAGAAAATGTAAGCAAAGTTGAAGATATATACTCGCCTTATGGTAGAACTTTAATGATAGACAGTGGCTATTTAGAGCGTCACCCTATAAAAGCTTTCTCCAAGAATGACTGGGCCTCTGATATGATTAAATACGATGATAATACTTTAAATGTATTAGTCCCTGAAAAATTCAAGAGTCAAGAAGCCACTATAGAAAGCTCTTTTAAAGAATGGTTTCACTTTCAAAAAGTATATGTATCTAACATGTATCGGGAATCTCTTGGTCATGATTTAATCGAAACCCCAATTGATGACCTTGAAGTCAACTTAATATACGTTGAAAATAACCAATATTACTTTACTTACAATACTTTTGCCGGTGATAGTTCCAATAGAGTTAAAGATCCTATATCCATTGTATATACTGGAAATGTAGACAACTCTGTTTTAGCTTCAACTTTAGGAGCATCTATGTTTTTAGAGTCTTACAATGAATATAGCGCCTTAAATGAACTTCAGAATATAACATATAAGTACGACGCTAATGAGCTTAATTCTATTTCTTCAGTATATGACAAGAAAGGCGAACAACTGTCTTATCTAAAAGATAGTCTAAACAAGCTGACATTTAACATCTCAGTAATTTCTTTAATATTAATAATCTTAACTATAGTAATTGTATGGATCTACTATAAAGCTTATATAGCAAACATTATTATTAAATCATTGTATGGTTATAGTTTTATGAACACATATAGAAAGTTGCTTTTATCAAGTTTATTTGTGTATACTTTTCCAGCTTTGATCATCATTTTAGTATACAAATCACACTTCTATATGTTCTTTCTTTCTGTTTTAATGCTATTTGTCGAGTATATTATGTCAAAAACTATATACGAGACTCTATTAACAAGAGGTGAACTTGAATTCATAAAAGGAGAGCTCGAATGATAAGCTTATCAAATATAAATAAAACATTTGAAGATAAAACTGTGTTATCCAATATATCTTTATCGGTAAAAGAAAATGAATTTATTTGTCTAAATGGAGAGAGTGGTGCCGGAAAAACCACACTACTAAATATTATAGGCCTGTTAGAAAAACCTGATAGCGGTGAGTTAAATCTAAATGGTAAATCTATGTTCTCAAAAAGAGATATATTAAGTTTAAGAAAATATTTTTTCGGATATATCTTTCAGGATTATCTACTTATGAAAGATGAAACTGTTGAAGTGAACATTAGCATATCTAAAATTTATAACAAAAAGATTTGTAACAAGGAAAAAGCTATCGCTCTAGAAAAAGTAGGCTTAGATACTAGTTATCTAGAAAGAAAAATATCTTGTTTAAGCGGAGGAGAACAACAGCGAGTTGCTATTGCAAGAATGCTGTTGAAGCCTTATGAACTGGTTCTAGCAGATGAACCTACTGGAAATTTAGATGCTAAAAATAAGAAAGAGATTATTAGTATCTTCAAAAATATTAAGTCCTCTGGAAAAACTATAATCTGTGTTACACACGATAAAGAATTTTCAGATTCCACTGATAGAGTAATAACTCTAAAAAAAAATAGTCCTTAATGTTATGTCCTAATATTTCTATGAAACACAACAATGAGTCCCGTCCTATTTATGCGGATTTACAACGATTAGAAAATAAAATGGAATATCCAGTTATTTATTCCATTTGGTCAAGTGGTGAACCTTTTAAAAGAAAGTCCTGTATGCGGCTATTTTAAAAGGTTTTCTTGACGCTTTATAATGCAAGTCTTACGCGGGGGAGACAGAATAAATTTATCGTATTTTTTATTTTCATTTCAGGAGGTCTTTTCATGAAAAAATCTACTTTAATAAAATCTTTATCTTTACTTTTTTGTTTAGTAAGTCTTTTTGCTATAGCCATTTATGGAATAGACCATATCATTATCATATTCAATCGATTACTAAGCTTATAGGGGTGCCGTGCACATTACCGACAGATTATACGCTAAGACATTATTTGGTGCTTTGTATCGTCTATTATAGTGGACACCGAGATACGTGTAAAAACCGGCCACATCTTCTATAGATACATTTATATGACCGGCTTTTACTCTTGATTTTCACTTTGTTCGGAGCCTTATCTGAACTTGAGAGGGAAAGCTCCCTCCAGATGCAGAGAAAAACCATGAAAAGACGTGAAACTTTCTATCGCAGGGTCAGAGAAGAGAATTCTAAATAAGTATACCTGCCCTGCAATTCAAAAGCCTGCTTAAAATAAAGCAAGCAAAAAAGACAACCCCATGGAATTGTCTAGTCTATATCGAGTTCGCTTTTAAGTGCGTCTTGCAGCACTTGTGAGAAGTTTATTCCTTGGTTCTTGGCCATCTCATTGAGCCAGCTAGGTATGGAAACATTCTTCCTCACAGTAGTATTCTTATAGTGCTTTGCATAAGCCAGAAGATCCACTC
>NZ_MKIE01000023.1 GCF_001855385.1 Andreesenia angusta
GCCGCTAGATCATTCGAATTCCGACCGAAGTTTTCCTTCGAGTTCTCTCGCTCGACTTGCATGTGTTAAGCACGCCGCCAGCGTTCATCCTGAGCCAGGATCAAACTCTCATTTAAAAAGTTTATCTTGGTCAGTCTTGCTGACTGTTTTTTCAGTTTTTTTGGATGTCTGATCATCCGTTAATTTGATCTCCCTTGCGGGCGATCTTAAGGAATTAACTTGCTTTTTACTGTTCAACTTTCAAAGTTCATTGTCGCCAGCACTTGTTCCCCGCTGACTACTTTATCTACTATATCATAACCAGTTCGTGGTGTCAATAGCTTTTTTAATCTTTTTTTAACATTTCTTTAATGCTGTCTTAACTTTACTGTGTTTCTCTTTCGCCATCTCTCAGAGACAACTTGCTTATCTTAACACTATATCGCATGCATGTCAATAGTTTTTAGTCTTTATTTTCAAAAACTTATTATCTCAATTTCATAGTCATATATCTCAGCCTCAGAATTGGCCTCTATATAGTTTAGTATATTGTCTAGTATGCTGTTGGCATGAGCTGTATCAGTTGTCACACAAGACACTCCCAAGACTATGTCTTGGTGTGTATCTTGGCTTTCCACTTCTGCAACTGATACATTGTATTTATTGCTCACTTTTGAGGTCAAGCTTCTGAGCTCCATTCTTTTCTCTTTAAGCGAGTGCACCCAGGCAGCTCTCATTTTAACTTTCATAACTCCAACTACCATGTCTATACTTCCTTTCTGATTTACCTATTTAAACAATATTAACATCCTATCCTATATATCAAAAAGCCTGTTGCCAACAGTGACTATGCCTAGATCTCCATTCACAGTGACTGTATCTCCTGTCTTTATAAGCTTTGTGACTTTTGTGACTCCATTTACCGACGGAATGTGAAGCTCTCTCGCTATTATAGAGCTGTGAACTAGCATTCCTCCTCGCCTCTCCACAATTGCTCCCGCAAGGGAAATTATAAATGTCATCTGTGGCTGTACCGAGTCGAATATCAGGACTTCTCCACGCTCTACATCTGCAAAGTCATCTACCGATTTTATAATTCTAGCTTTCCCAGTGTATATCCCAGGAGATGAGGGCTGTCCCAAAAGCTGTCTAGGCTCCGCCCTATCTATACCTCTATCTTTTTCGTCTATAGACGTGTTCAGCTCTACTGCTTCTCCTGAATATATACCTCTGCAAATTTTTCCCCAATCTTTTGGATCTAACTTTTTGGGGATAGACTTCACTTGCCCTCTTTCCTTTAGAAGTTTCAGACCTTTTTTCATGAATATCAAGAGCTGATTTTCAAGTTTGCCTAAAAGTATATTGTCGTCGTCTCTCAACTTCCAGCTCAGTCTTCCCACTCTGAGCCATATCTTTGCTTCCTCTAGCACCGCTTTTTCTGTTGCCTTTTCGAAGTAATTGTCTGCGTACTCATCCAGCTCTGCTATATCAGCTCTATCTGTTTCTGATTCTTCTGACATTCTTAGAATTACTCTGATTGGTATTTCCGGCCTTTCCTCTAGACTCACACCTTCGTAGCCTACACTCATATTTTGCTTCAGAAAGTTCAGCACCTCTTCTGAAAGCGGTGTTCCGATTTCTTCTATCTCTTCTATAAGTCCCTCTCCCTTGACTCCAGAATCTAAAAGCTCGTTCAGCTTTTCTTTAAAGTTTTTTTCAGACTTTATAGACTCCGAAATCCTCTTCATATCTTTGTTCCTTCTATAAGCCAGTAGCTCCTGGCTCTTGAGCAAGTATATAAATTCATAGGTATCTTCTGGATTCACAAGGTCGTTGTAGAATATCCCAAAGTTTCTGATTCCATGCGCAAACGGTATGAATTCATCCCAGTAGACTTTTGCCCACCTTTCATAGCTTTCTCCTCTCAATTTAAGCTCTTCGAGCAGATCTTCTTCTGAAATTCCATCTGGAGATACCTTGGAAAATACCTCTGCCTCTTCTTCAAGCGCAGGTATGAGCTTTTTCTCCACCCTTTCCGCAAGCTCTATGAGGCTGTCTCCTCTTGGTGTAAGCTTTAGATACCACTTCCGCTCCGATACAGGGTCTTCTCCTATTGATGTAATCGGCCTAACTTGAAGCACTGTAAATCTATCTTTGATTCCAGTCCACTCTATATCTACTGGCTCTCCAAAGATAGACTCTATCCGAATCGACTTTTCAAAAATATCCATTGCAGTTTGTTCGCTCAGTATTTCTTTTTCACCTCTCAAGGTATGTTCCTTGATATTTAGAGTTTTCCTGTCTATTTTCACCCTTTCAGGCATCTCAACATTGTCTACTAGAAAGTTTAGCGCTCCACTTACAGTCTCTATAACTAGACTGTCTTCACTCTGGGATGGATCTTTGGTAAATGTTATCCCCGATATGTCTCGCTTCTCCATCTTCTGTATCAAAATTGCCATTGAACTCCTTGATGAGTCCAATTCTTTTTCTTTTTTGTACAGCAATGACCTGTCGTTCCAGAGCGAAGCCCATACTAGCTTGGTTTTTTCCAATATGTCTTTCTTCTTAACATTTACAAAAGACTCGTGTATGCCTGCATAAGAGTACGTTTTAGAGTCTTCTTCTACCGAAGAGGATCTTATGGAAAAAAGCTCATCTTCTCCCCATTTAGAAAGCCTGTGATCGAGCTCTCTTTCCAGCTCTTCTGGAATTTTCCCCTTCATAAAAGCCGACCTTATTCTGAGTGCAGAGTCCCAGATCTCTTCCCATCTCATATCGTCAAAAGACTTTCTAGTAACCTCTTTATCTATTAGATAGTACAGCTTATTGCTGTTTAAAAAAAGCCTATATCCTTCAGTAGTTATGCAAAATCCATCTGGAACACTATAACCGGCATTCTTGCATAGAGATATATTTCTAGACTTTCCTCCCACTACTTCAACAGCTTTCTTATATGCACTGTCTAGCGACACCGTTAGCTTCACTCTGGCTTCCATTGAAATACCTCCTGAAATCTTCTCACATATACATAACTCGATACCTCTATAACTATTGTAGAAGTGGTCTTTGACTTTACAAACTGCTCTAAGTTAGGATGCTTTCTTATTATGAGATCCTCCCAAGCAGCGCTTTCCTCTTTCTCTGCCACTCTTGCCCTGCCTATTGCAGTTACTGCACTTATTTTATTCAGATTTTTAAATCCTTCTGATCTATTGTCTACAAGAACTGATACCTTTTCGTGCTCTTTTATGAAATTGTACTTTCTGGTTTCTGTGGGAGTTGAAAACAATATGTACTTCATATCGTCTGTGGATGCAAAGCTTATAAGGCTAGTATAAGGCTGGTCTCTTCCAGTTGTAGCTAGCACCCCGAACAGTTCATCCTGACACAGATACCTCACAGCTTCTTCCACTGTCTTCTTGCTCTCTGCAATGCATACACCTTCTTTGCAGGAGTCTATCATAACCGATTCATCGTAGTAGTTTTTTTTCATCTCAAAATCTCCTCGTCTGGATAGCATAAGATATATTTTTTAATATCTACCCATTTTAATGTACAGTAACGTATTCTTTTTGATAGAATGTAGCTATATTTTATATAAGGGGGAATAGACTTGCTAAAACATATAGTCATGTGGACTTTCAAAGAAAATGCACTTGGAAAAAGCAAGATAGAAAACATACTTAAGGCTAAGAAGATGATTGAACACTTGGAGCATATAGTTGATGGAATCTTGGAGCTAGAGCTCGGAGTAAACAAGGAAGGACTTACAGGCTCCTATGACCTTGTACTTTACTCGGTTTTTAAAGATAAATCTGGATTGGAATCTTACCAGACCCACCCAAGTCACCTTGAAATAATAGACTTTATGAAAGAAGTTGTAGATGTCAGAGCTTGTGTCGATTATGAAATATAAAAAGCACTCCGAAGGAGTGCTTTTTATTATACCTTGAATATATTTATCTCTTGTATCAACTTCTCGGATAGTCTATTTAGTGATTCTGCTGACCTTGCCACTTCATCGCTTGCAAGTGTCTGCTGCTCCACCGAAGCTGTAACCTCTTCAGATGCAGCCGCTGTCTCTTCCGATACAGATGATATGCTCTCCATAGCCGAGACTACATTTTCCTTGTCCTCGTTCATGGATTCTATAGAATGCCCCATGGACTCAAGCTTGACTGTTATGTCGTCTATTAGAGACGAGATCGTATCAAATGACAGCCCTACTTTTTCAACAGCGCTATTTTGAGCTTCATTTCTTTCTTTAACAGCTCCCATGGCTTTCACGGTTTCCCCACTTTTAGCTTGTACAGATAGGATTATGTCTTTTATGTCATTTGAAGATCCTTTTGACTGCTCTGCCAATTTTCTTATCTCTTCTGCAACAACTGCAAATCCCTTCCCAGCTTCCCCAGCTCTTGCGGCCTCTATTGAAGCGTTGAGTGCAAGCAGGTTAGTCTGTTCGGCTATGGCGTCTATTGCATCTAATATCTCCCCTACCTGGCTTATATCTGCGTCTAACGCTATTATCTCTTCTTCTATCATGTGAGTACTCTTGTTGTTCTCCTCTGTCTTGCTCCTAAGTTCAGACACGACTAAAGTGCTCTCCCTGTTGGTTGCATTTATATTCTCAACAGAATCAAGTGTGTCAGCTGAGACTTTATTTAAGTCGTCTAGCTTCATAGACAGCCCTGTAACTAGTGAGACACCTCTTTCAGTATCTGCAGCTTGCTCAGACGCTCCATGTGCTATTTCTTCAACTGTTCTTGCTATCTCTTCTGCTGAAGCAGTTGTTTCTTCTGAAGAAGCCGCCAGTACATGAGCTGAATCTGAGACTTCTGCGGAAACATCCTTTACGTCCATGATAAGCTTTCCAAGCTTATCTGTCATTTTATTAAAGCTATCTGCAAGTATTCCTATCTCATCATGATTTTTGACATCTACTTTTTCAGTCAGATCTCCTTCAGCCATTTTCTGAACACTGTGGACTATTCTCTTTATAGGCTTTATTATGCTGTTTGAAAATAAAACAGAGACTATAATACCTGCAATTATCACTGCAATCCCTACAGCAAGTATTGATATCATCATATTCCTGACACTGCTGTTTATATCGTCCAGCATTATTATAGTAACTAGCTTCCAATCTGTGTTTTCAAGTTTAGTTACTACCTTTATTTCTTCAGTTTCCACCCCATCAGGATTTACATAAACATCCTGATAAAGCTTGTACTCTTCTTCAAAGTCTGCGAACTGCTCGTATCCTACAAACTCCCTTCCAAAGTCACCTTCGAACTTGGAGCCCGCTATACTTCCTTTACTGTCTACTAGAAGTGGGTATCCATTCTCTCCTATGTCCATTTTCTCAAATAGTTCTTGAAAGTGAGTTGAAGGAATCTCTATCCCTACGACCCCAACAGTTTGCCCATCCTTAACTATAGGTCCACTTACAGTTATAAACTTTTTCCCTGAGCTTTCATATATATCAGTTATATCGACCTTTTTGTCTGAAACTGGATTTTTAAACCAGTCCATTTCCGAAGCATTTATATCGTTTGTCTTGCCTTCACTGTTTATTGATATCGCCTTTCCATTCATATCTGACAGAACTACACTCGAAACCTCAAACTCTTTTATGAACTTCTGTATATAAGACTTTGCCATATCCCCATTTGCCTTTTTTTCTTCCTCTGTGGCCCCAGAGTTGAAGTTCACCACCTGTTCTTTCCCTGATATGAATTTTACTTTATCCATGTAACTTTCTAAATATGCATCTGTAGATCTAGCTATCTCATCCCCAATTGCCAATCCAAACATCTCATACTGGCTGAGCATATTTTTGTCCGAAGACCTATACGAAATAAACCCAAGCAGTAAAGATGGTATCAATACTAGTGAAATCATTATCGCCAGCATCTTTGTTTTTATAGACCTGCTTTTCAAAATTAACCGCCTCCTAACTATACTATTTATATACCGAGTATTTTATCGGCATATTGATTGGCTTTTATTAGAGTTCGCCATCAAATGTTCACATTTTTTTAGTTCTGTATGTATATTTTTGTGAATAAATATAAAAAAAGGCATTGGTCTTTCACTAACCAATGCCTTGAAAACTATTCTATTCTTTTAATTTATATATGTATTCTCCAAAAAATAAAAAACCAGCGACGTCCTACTCTCCCAGGTCGCTTCCAACCAAGTACCATCGGCGCTGAAGGGCTTAACTTCTGTGTTCGGTATGGGAACAGGTGTGACCCCTTCGCTATCGTCACTGGAT
>NZ_MKIE01000024.1 GCF_001855385.1 Andreesenia angusta
GTTCGCCTTGAGCAGCTTAATCATTTCTTTTGAGCTCATAGGCATAAGTTCACCCTCCTCACAACTATATTATACACAATATTGCGCATATATTCAAGCATGATTATGTTCTGTCTTAGATAAGCTTCGTATACTCTTCTGACAACTTCAGATTATCCCTGAAAACCATATCAGTAAACATCAGGTAAACTATTGATATATAATAAGTTTACCGCTTAGTAAACTGGTAAACTTTCAGTAAACCAAAAGAAAGAAGGGACCATATTGGGGCCCTTCTTTCTTCACGTATGGTATTGTTTTGTTTGATCAATAAATATATATCCGATATCTTTGCATTTAATCCTGCTATTTCACTTCAACCAGCTTTCTTTCAAGCTCCTTATTCTCGGCCTCCAAAGCCTCAAGCTTTGCTAGATACTTCTCCCTTTGGCTATCTATTTCGGCTATTCTCTGCTCCTGTATCTTCTGGACTTCTTTCTGATGCTCGCCTGCAAGCGCCAGCAGCTCTTTCTGTTTTTCAAGCTCCATAGTAGCTTTCAGCCTTTCGACTTCAGCCATAGCTTCCTCTCTTGCCTTTTCCGTCGCCTTCTTGCTTTCATCCATAGCCTGAACAGCCATAGCCTCCAGCTTCTCTATCTCCTGCTCCTGCTCTTTTAGCTGGTTTTCAAGGGCCTTAGCCTTGTCACTCTCAGCCCTAAGCTTGGACTCCGCTTCTTTCAGCTGATCCTCCAGCGCCTCCTTTGATTGCTTAAGCTCTGCAAGCTCGGACGTCTCTTCTTCCAGCTTGGCTATAAGCTTTCTGTCGCTCTCCGTGTCCTGCTTTGTCTTTACTACTTCATCCCTCAATTTCTCCGTCTTAACCCTGTAGTCGTCTATAATGCTGGCTGCTGTTTTCTTGTCTTCCTTCAGGGCTCTAACTTCGCTTTCAAGCGCCTCAAGTCTGGACTCCCTTTCCTTTATGGCCTCGGCAGCCTGTGTCCTTAAGCTCTCGCCCGCCACTTCGCTTCTCTCTACCATATTCGCATATATGCTGTACATCCTGCCGGTCAGTTTGTTTAGCTCCGCCAGATCCGCTTTCACATCCGCCACGCTTCCCGTAAGCTTGCTTGCCTTGTAGGTCTCTATAAGTACCTGCATAAAGTCCCCAGCAGTTCCACCTTCATAGCTTTCTATCATCTGCTTCAGCTCTTCTTTGGCCTCCACATCCATTTTCACAGCGTAAGTCGACATTTCTTCGTCCATTTCCATCGCTCCCTTTAAAAAAACTATCAAAAGTAAACTTTTCCTTATATCCATTATACCACTGTATGCCTGTATTTTAAATAGTAAACCACAATTTTATATAATTAAAGATTGGTAAACCGTTGAAATTTCAATGGTTTACTTAAAGTTTACCTAGATTATTAGGTAAACCAAGTTAGGATTTAAGCATTTTTCGGCACCATTCGCTTGAAATAGCCATCGCATGAGTCCAGAGGTACGCCAAACTGGCACGTCAAAAGTTTACCCGTTCTAGTTATTGCTTTTAAGTGCTTTATGTAAACAAGAAGATGGTTTTTCATCTTCCTTGTGATCTCTCCTATCTAGGCTAGCTAGAAAGTGTTTACTGTAAAGTGTTAGTTATATTAAATATCCTATTGTCGGCAGTTTGTAGAGAACTGCTATAGAGTGGGAAATTAATAGAAACAACCCTAGACGTTAATCTAGGGTTGTGTTTTAGTGTATTAATCTATTTAAGTTGATCTCTAGTAAAGTGCTGTAGTTTCTTAGCGCGATACGGAGGCTGTATTCCTGCTTTTATATCTGCACTAATCTGCTCCATATCTGCTACAGCTTTAGCTTTAACTGCTGCTAGCTCCTCAGGGTCTGGCACATATGCTCCAGAAGTTATAACTGCTGTTTTAGTGTCGTTATCCCACTCTACAGATGCTCCAAGGAACTCAGCTATGTCTCTAACTGGCATCATAACTCTATTCTCTACTACTATAGGGAACTCTCTCTGCCACATAGTGTAGCCTGGGTTTTTCTCGTTTAAGCTGTTCTTAAGAGTCCAATCGCTAAGATGGCCGCCATACTGAGTTCCCCCGTTAGGAAGTTTTATCTCGCTCTCATGCAGCCATGCTCTAGAGGCCCTCCTAATGCCAAGGTTTATAGTAGTTGTATATTTATACAGCACTTTCTCGTTAGGGTTTGGATGGTCTACGAATTCCTCTGTTATTATCTCTGCTCTCGGGAACCAGGTATCGTGGTGGTATTCTACTCTATGTCCCATTGCCTCGGCTACTGCTCTAATAGGTAGCATAACTCTACCTTTATAAACCACTGGCTCGACATCGGATACTACTGGCTTGCCATCAAGAACTACTTTCGGCTCTATCGCCGCCTCTACATTTGTTGCTCCCAATAAACCTAGTCCTATAACACCTGCTACTGCTAATGATCTAATTGCTCTCGAAATTTTCATATCAATTCCTCCTCTCAAATCTATGTATTTAAGTAGAACACTGTTAGTCCCCCACTATAGACTTATAGTCCTACTTCTACATATTATATACTTAAATTGCATTTTTTACACTACACTTGTGCAGATAAATTTAATTTTTATTCATTACAAGCTCTACCCATTCCATTCTCTTTATCAACACGCCCCTTTAAGTCTAATATTCAAACAGTACATAGCCACTTCATTTCCATTAAAGCAACCACCCCTTATAGTTCGACTACAAAAAATAATCTAGTCAAATTTTGAAGTGGTCAAATGTATACACAAATTCATGTCTAAAACGTGTCTTTTGTGGTTATATCTGGAATATTTTTCTGGGCTAGATTTTTCCGAAGGTACTATTAAATGAAAAACATCGATGTGCTTTTGATATGAAGCAAATTTAGGCATGACAAATTGGGGGTCTTTAAGATCCCCTGGGGTTGGCTTATTAAATTAGATTGAGTTGAACTGTGTATTTTCTATTCCCGCTCAGTCTCATCTCGCAGCAAGATTTCAGCGGAAGATATTTGTTCTTCGCAGTTTTTACTTTCGCCTTGGCTTTCTTCATCCCTGTTATCTATCATAGATTTCATGTAGTTCAAAGGAGTTGTTATGCATTTTTTAACCCCAGTCCTAATATTCCCTACAGCTATATTGAAAGCTTTTTCACAGACCTCGGCTGGATAACTCCTCTGAAGGATATTTTTAGCAGCTTGAAACTCCTTTAAAGCTTTTTGATACGGTGTTTCGGTCTGAACTTCAGTTTTTATTTCTCTCTTTGGACTAGCCTTCCCATCCTTTTCCACTGTAAAAGTATAGACATGAGTGTCGTTCCATCTTTTACCATCAGGAAGAACTATCGGTCTTTCGGTTAATCTTATAAGACCCTTATTGACCAGACTCTTTATATACTTCTTAGCTGTATTCCTACAGCATCCTATATGACCAGCTATAGTTCCTATGCTTGGATAGGCAGTGTGCTCTTCGTTGGACTTGTATTTTCTTATGGCTTCGTATACTGCTCGCTCCATAACATTAAGTCCATATCTCGCCGCTATTTGTGCCGATACTAGTGTGTTTATATCTTGAGCTTTCATTTTAAAAACCTCCCCAACTGTTATGCTAAAGTTTATATGATAGTTTCAAGGTCCAACTTCAAAATGTTTCTGTTTTAATCAATACATATATATCCAATGAATAGAGAATTAATCTATATTCTTGAACTATGTGAAAAATCTTTACCCCTAACTGAGCTTTTAGATCTATGTAGCGGGGGCTGATCCCACCGCCTACCTCTGTTTACCGCGTAAGCGGTAGAGCGAGGCTGAGCTTATGTGCGAAGCCGAGCGTGGCCGGAGCGCAAGGGAAGATTCCCCCTGGGAATATCACCCGAAGCGCGACAAACGCTGGGCCTATATTCAAGTATCTTTAGGGGCGGCTAGTTCCGCGAAAAGCGGAAATCCGTCGCCCCGTATGGCCGGCGGTGGTGCGCAGTCTGCACGACCGCCTTTCTGGTGGGGAATGGGCGGATGCGTCTCCGCGCTTTACCCATAAGGCGAACAGCGAAGGAGGGAATGCCTGAGCTTTCACCACTTCCAATTTCGAATCTACCGCTTTGGTACCGGCCAGTTGTCTACCTGTGGTGCCCGGCGCCTTTCCAGGGCACTACAGGACGCCATGGGGCCCCTGTATGGATATTTCTCCATGCTGGGGCCTTACCTTAGCTCCAGAGGGCTCTGGAGCGTCGCAGCGGTGCGAGAGCACGGCTGCATGATGTCAGGGGTGGAAAGTCTGATTCGAAATCAAAGGCGCCGAAGCGAGAGGCGGGGAAACGGCGGTGGATGGTTGGAGTTGCCCCCGCCTTGAGCCCCGGCACGGCAAAACCTTAGAAAGTGAAGTGCCACTTTTGCCAGTGCCGAGCCGATGCCCTTATCCCTCCCCCTCTTTCAGTGACGTGGCACACCGCTGGAGGGCGGAAGCCCGACTGTGCTTAGGGTATGGATGGGGGTGAGAGTCTGAGAGAGGGGGTA
>NZ_MKIE01000025.1 GCF_001855385.1 Andreesenia angusta
GAGTGGATCTTCTGGCTTATGCAAAGCACTATAAGAATACTACTGTGAGGAAGAATGTTTCCATACCTAGCTGGCTCAATGAGATGGCCAAGAACCAAGGAATAAACTTCTCACAAGTGCTGCAAGATGCCCTTAAAAGCGAACTCGATATAGACTAGACAATCCCATATTGGGTTGTCTTTTTTGCTTGCTGGGGTACCCTATCTACAATTATAAAATACAGAGCTAAGTTAGCTTAATGTAAAAATATGGGCCTCGTGAGAGGCCCATATTCGTGCTTAAAGTAAGGTGGTCATACTAGGGGGCTACCCTGTTTTTTTCTGTATTTATACATATATTCAATATATCATTTAAAGTGACATATGCCCCATATCTTCATATATTATGACCGATATCCCCTATTGCAAGCTTTCCTCAGATCTTCTTCGCCTGACTTCCCTTATAAGCGTGCTCTTGCTTATCCTGGTATCTTTCTCTACCTGTCTGTAGCTATGGCCGTTATCCAGAAGAGACAATGCATGGTCCAGCTGGGTCTGAGTGAATTTTTTAGGTCGGCCTTCCCTGAAGTTGGGGTTCTGCTTGGCTATTGCTTTCCCTTCCTGGGTCCTCTCTACTATCATATCCCTTTCGAACTCTGCAAACGCAAAGAAGATGGTCCTTATAAGCTTTGAGGCAGGCGTGTTGTCGAGTATGCCCATATTGAGGATGTTGACCCTTACTCCCTTCTCCAGCAGCTCCTTTATAAGCTCTGTACCCTGTAGAGTGGATCTAGCTATCCTATCTAGCTTTGTGACTATTAGCATGTCGCCTTCTTCTAGTCTTTCCAGCAGCTTGTCCAGCTCCGGCCTGCTCTTCTTTGTTCCAGTGTAGCTTTCCCTTATTATCTCCATAGCTCCATTTTCCCGTAGCTGCTTTTCCTGGCTATCCAGACTGTTTCCGTCTGAAGCCTGACCTCTTGTGCTGACCCTTGCATATCCGTAAATCATCCCGATTTCCCCCTGATATTTTAACTCTAAGTTATGACACATCGCCATACCTTGATTTTACTAGAGAAAAACGAGGGTGTCAATACTGTTGAGTTGTGACTATGCTAGGGCTCTTTTCTCTATGCTCTAAAATATAAAAAAGAAGATTCCCAGGCAGAATGCTAGAAGGAACCTCCAGGTTTTAGTGTATAGCTGAGCTAAATATATCTAGGATAGTCCTTAGCTTGATGGCTATGTGTCCCTACCCCTACTTAAAAATCTTAATTGTTTCCGTCAGACAAGCTGTTCCCTCAGGAATATTTAAATAGCCATCATCATTTAGTTTAAATTCTTTTCCGTCTATTATAAATAGAGAGTCTTTTGTATAGCCCTCTTTAAAAAAGTTGCTAGTATTAAATGCGTGCCTATGCCCTTCTGATTGATGTTTTGAATATATCTTGCCGTTTTCTAATAAGTAAAATTCATTAGTCTTGCTTCCATTTTTGATTTTAAAAAATCCTGGCTCGATGCCAACACGCGAAAGTATGTCCTTAGCTTCATTTTCTTTATAACTTAAATTGACTAATAGGGCGGTACTATCTCTTGACAGATAAGTGAAAAATTTTTCTATTCTATCAATTTCTTTTAGATGTGATGTAGCAATTGAGTCTGAGCTAATTCCCAACTCAATGAAAGGCATAGTTACATGACCATATTCGTCAGTAGTTAAAATTATTCTTTTTCCATTACTGCTCTGGAAGTTGTAGTATGTACCTTTTTTAAACTCAAGAGTATTATTTTTTGATTCTAAAACATTTATTTCTTCATCATTCACTCTTTTCATAGAGATGATTTTTTCATAATTAAGACTGAGCTGTTGTGCCGTATTCGAAATGAAAACACTGTCTCTTTTATTTTGAAAATAGCTAGATTTCAAATGATTGTTATCATATTTATTCAATGCCTTAGTATTAGAGTGCGTAGGCTTGTTGCCGGTAAGATTGTTATAATTGTTTATGCTCATTAATACTTTAAAATTATCATTTAATTTCAATAGCGCCACTCCTTTTTATTGAAGTAATTGAAGTATTAGAGATTTAGCAAATGGTAAGTTGAAATATTTAATTTGGAAGTATTGGATACACGTAACTGAATCTAATTTCAGGTGTTAAACTAAAAGGCTTTGATGCGTCAGAAACTTTTCCTTCAAGCTTAATCTTCCATATATTTTTTAAAGCTTTATTTGCGCTGACATCTATTTTCGCACCCCATGTATAAGGAGCCGTCCTAGTCCATAAAGAGTCGCTATCTAACTTGAAACTTCGATACTCGCTAGAAGCACGATTTATTTTTGTACCTCCAATAGCAAGATCATAAACAATCGCTTTATCCGGCAAAAAGTTTAAATTTCTAAGGTCATATATACCTTCTATAGAACTTATAGTTGGAGTTAAAGTTAAACTTTGAGTAGCTATATGTTTATATGAGCTTACACTGTAGTTAGGAGATCCTATCGTGAACAAGTAATCCCCTCCTACAAGGTTATTAGATACTTTAACATAATAGTATTTAAATCCTCATCGTATATCTCAAATATCGGATATACTTTACTATTTACAGATAAAATAGTATTACTATCTTTAGGCAAATAGACTTTATACCAGTCCTGATCTGCTTCGTCAATAGTTCCGCTAACAACTCTCTGGCTGCTATTATTTCCTTTTATGAATTCAGCAGGATTGTGATTATTCCTTTCGATAACTTCAGCTTCATTAATTGTATTGTTTGGCTCAGTTTCCGTCATAGCATCTGCATATGAGCTGTTTGCAGATAAAGTAATTAAACTTAGAAAGCAAATTGAAAGAACAGCAAGGTATTTTTTTATTTTCATATAAATCTCTCCATTCGTATTATTTATATTGCATTGTTGGCTTACTAAATCTCCCAATAACTATATCGACCTATTTTAGAAAAAGATTACACTTAATCTTATTTTGGAGTACCGTCAGCAAAACCGACAAATTATACGCTAAGCCAAAATTTAACAATAAATAAAAGACTAAGCCTGGGAACTTCTGTTATTTTAGAAGGTTCTCAGGCTTAATTTATATATTGAGGTTATGACTCAGCAGTTACATCCTATTAGCTATCAAATTTAATATAATATAAAGTGTTAGTATCTAAATCTATTACTCCTAAGCTATAATTCCCCGTATGCTCATAATATACGTTTGGCTTAGTGTCCAGCTCGTTATCTAATCGATATCTATCTAAGAAAGTCCAATATCCATTGTCTATTTTAGGTATTAAAGCTTCCTCGAACTCATTACCATATACTCGTTCTTGTATTTCCAAAGGCATAGGTGCTTTTATCCACTCTCTCTTTGATTTCTCTATTATATTACGTATATGGCTATCTTTTAACTTTGCTTCAGCTAGAGTTGTGCCATCACCTAGAAATCCTCCGTGAGTATCTTCGTATTCAAACTTTAAGGTGATGGGAATGTTAGAATCCAAATCCCTAGATACCTTCCCGTTCATTGAGTTGTGGTAGACTATATAACCTATAAGCACAGAAAAAGTTAATAATACAGCTATAATGATATTCCTTTTTTTCATATTTCAATCCTCCTATAGCTAATCTTATGGTTTCAAATAACTGCGAACTATCCATAGTATACCCAATTTCCAGATAAAAACCAAATATCTCCATTGCCAAATATCACAAAAGGCTTAACCTTTTGAAAGAGACGTAAATTAGACGATTTTACATCTCAAAACATCAACATATGGCTATTTGAAGCGATTCAAAACGCTAGTTGAAATATTGAAATACTATTTTATAGGTATTTTAATGTCGATTATCATTCCTTAATTTAAAAAGCAATACGGCTTTTAGCGAAAAATGATGAATTTACGTGTAAAAACCAGTCATATCAACGTGTCTACAGAAGATATGGCCGGTTTTTACACGTATCTCGGCGTCCCCCGTTATTCAACTGTGACATAGAATTTGTAGGTGTTTGACATAGTTTTTGTAGGTATATCCCCTCGCTATCCAAGTCCTAGCCTGGCTTTCAAATCCCTAAAATAGTTAAAAGAAGTTAAAAGGTTCTTAGTTTATCTTCTTAGGACTAACGTTCACATTGGGATCCCATGCCCACTATGTATCCTACTTTTAACTGTGGGTACGCTTTAGCATAGGGGTACCGTCCTATTTATGCGGATTAACAACGTTAAGAAAAATAAATTACATAAAAGCTTGTTTTTTCCAAAGATTCAATACGGAAAGAACAAGCTTTTTATATCTTTAGCCAAGCACTAGGGGTCTTAGTGAATCCAGTGAAATGGCCTGCTCAGAGTTGA
>NZ_MKIE01000026.1 GCF_001855385.1 Andreesenia angusta
GGTTTTCGCAGTCAGTCTTCTTCTCTTTGTTGTCATCGTGATCACTCTCCATTTTCTTATTTTAATCATATCACGTTTGCCAACATTTATTGCTAGTGACTGCGACATTTTCTAGCTTAACATATCGGATGAAGTTCACATCTAGCCCCTAGCTACAAGGTTTTTGGGCGCATCTTTATGGTTTCCTTTTTTGGACTGCAATTCCCACAACACCCTTACGAATCTAACCCTCCCATGTCTTAAAGACCCTATGACCTAAATTTCTTCACTTTAACTATTCATAATCTCTTTGTATAGCTAATAGTTTTTAGCGGAATCAGTTCTTCTGACTTTTTCATTTATAATTCCTATTTATCTCTTTATATCTTTTCTTAATCCTACTTCTGAAAACTTCATTATTTTAAAGTTATAAGGATTAACTCCATCTCTTATAGTGTTAAACGTATTCATTACATTGGCCATTTCTTCCAATTTTCCATCGTAATCCTCTACAAGAAGAATTGCCTCATCTGGATTATCCTTATTATTAACTAAACCATCCCAGTACATTTTTAATTGATATAGATGCTTTGGCTCTCCAGTACCTACTTTTAGTTCATATATTATAACTTTTTCAGCTGCTGTTACTCTATAAACATCTATACTAGTTCCTGATGGCCAAACTTTCTTTTCAGTTAGTATCTTTTCTTTCTCTTTATCTGTAATACTAGCCTCTAGTATGGATACCCACTTAGTCCTTAATTCCTTCTCTCCTTCTAACCTGGACATTTTTAGTGGCCTATATTCATTTATTTTATCAAAAATAGATGTCCAATTTTCATCAGCTAAGTTGAAATCTGTTTTATTATTTACAGTTGTCAATACACCTCTGGGTAATTCTGGAATAATAAGTTCTCCTACAAAGTCATTATAGTTATTATGTCTGACTATACTTTTTCTTTTATCATCATCAGTTTTCCATATTATATCTAAGAGTCTTGTAGCGATAACTCTTTTTCCTAATCTTATATCTATTCCTTGAGTAGGTATATTACCTTGATAGTAATATGAGGCCTTCTCACCCTGGATTAACATATCACGTCGCACTTCATCTAACGTCCCATATTTGTACTCTAATTTATATACTGTACCACCCAATTCAATATCTACATATTCTGTTCTCCCATTAGCAATTGGCACTTGTACTGGTGTAACCTTCTTTGAATCTCTTCCTATAGAAACATTAATCCTTCCTGATTCCTCATAAGTCTTCGAATCCTGCTCAAGGTACCCCCTATACATAACTCCTAAATGTTCCATTAATATTCTTCTTAATGTATTAAGCTCCGTAGCTTTTGCCCCTCTTCCTTGAGATGTTTGAACAAAGTTCTTTTTTACTTTTACTTTTATCAAAGTAGAAATCTCGCTCGGCAGAAAGTCATAATCTGGAAATCGTTGTCTCTCATCTTGTATTTCCATTTCCGAACAGAATGGTCCTTTTACTTTTAATACTTTACTATTTTCACTCTTAAATTTAGTCCACAGTTCCCACTCTCCATTTCCATCTGATAGTGTAGCTAGTGCATTTTTCAATCCAAATCCATGTTCATTTAGTCTATTAGTAGTTGTAGCTGATTCTCCTAACTGCAGTGCTCTCTCTAGTGTATCTATATCCATCCCTTTCCCTTTATCTGAAATGTATAGGTCTACGAAACCCTTTTCTCCCACATCATTAAATATTATACTAACATCAAACTTACTATCTTTTATTGTTCCTGCAATTGCATTATCAACCAATTCACCTATACACTGATGGAATAATAGATTTTGCTTTGCTAATCCACTAAATAATCCTCTTCCCGCAACTAGTTTCACTTTTTTAGCCAAATTTAACTCCCCCTTGTAAGATAAATATGTAGATTAGGTTTCAAAACCTAACCGAATGTTCTTTGATAATGTCAAAACCGATGCTAAAATGGTTCTTCCTCATATTCGGTTATTTCTTATAATTTGAATATAGACTGATATATTACTTTCTTTCTCAATAAATCTACTGAAGCCCTTCCATACATATCTCTTTTGATCTTTTTTAACTTATTGACATGTCCTTCTAATAGTCCGTTATTTAGCTTGTAAGTTACTGCATTTATAACGGCATTATAGTCTTTTTTTAGATTATATATAAATCTATCTATTAACTTGCAGCTATACTCTTTTTCTAATATCTCTATAAAGTCATCCCTTTTGAGTCTAACAAGACAAGATTTGAAGTATTCATAAAACCTCTTATACTCGGATAAAACCTTGTGTTTTTCAAATATATCCTTTATGTGGTCTAAAGCAATAGGTCTGTGAGACCAAGAAAATATGTAGTTGATAATGTCTCTTCTATCAATGTATATGGCTCTGATCTTAGCATAATCTTTTTCTGAAAGTTTTTTGCTGATAAAGTCACGTAGTGCTGAGCTTTTTGCATAGATGCCTCGTTTCTTCAATTCTTCTAATATTTCTACGACATATTTCTTTTCTAAGTATATCTTCATTATCAACTCTTTGTTCGGCTCCAAATAGGAATCTCTTTTTCGGGAGGGATACTGAGCTCCTAGCATGATATCTTTCATAGATAAATATCGACTTACTGTCTTGGGATCTATCTTCATTGCTTCAGAGACATCTTTTTGGGAATATCCTTGACTCTTAAGTTTTTTGACTTGCTTAATCAAGTCGATTTTTTTAGCAGTAGCTACGCTTAATGCTGCATAATTACTACTATTGCTTAACTCATTAGGCTCTGCGAACTTGCTCCGAACTTCTTCAAATCCGACTGGAATCTTATGTGGAATAGTTTTCTTTATTTCAGCAGCTATTTTATCAGATAGGTTCATTATCAAATGAAATCTGTCCGCAATATGGATATAGTCACCTTCTATCGATTGATATGAAATTCCCCTATCTCTTGAAATTACTCTTAAGTTTTCATATTTTTCTAGTGCTCTATTCACTTCAACAGTATCTCTGGTATTTATTATATCCACTACCTTATGAGTCTCCATATCTACAAAAATCGTTCCATAAATTCTATTTTTTTTAGAGCAAAATCGTATATACCTATTGCTTCAATTGCAGAGTAGTCAATTTGAGGTGCCCATTTTTTAGTTATCCTTAAAAGTGTGTCTCCTGATACTTCTATATGCTTGGATTTGAGTAAATTTGCTGCGCCTTCAGCGCTATATGTCATAGCAAGTCTTATCATCATCTCTTCTAACCTTGAAGTTCGTCTTCCTTTTTCTCTTGCGATTTCAATTATTGATTCACTGAAAACTTTCCTTGAACAATCCGGATTTTCACATCCAAATTTCTTCAATCTTATATTCAAGATCAGCGCTTTGTCGATAATCGGTAAATCTTGAAGAGTTCTATTGAAATATGTTGTGTGTTTTGATGTTTCACTTCCACAGTCTGGACACAACATTGTCTTTCTTTTACTTTTAAAGTTTATCAGTATTTCAGATTTGCTTGATTCTATGCTTTTAACTTTAAGATACCGATATGTTAAGCTAGAAAATGTCGCAGTCATTAGCAATAGATGTTGGCAAACGTGATATGATTAAAATAAGAAAATTAGGAGTGATCACGATGACAACAAAGAGAAGAAGACTGACTGCGAAAACCAAATTTGAAATCTACATCAAGACCAGAGATGAAAGCAACGTGGGGGAAGTTCTGCGCGAATACGGAATTCACCTGAGTGACCTTAGAGAGATTGAAGAACTTGTAGAAGCAGGGGCTGTAGATCGTCTGAAGACGAAAGGTGCCAAGTCGAAGAGCCTTGAAGAGGTTTCTTTTGAGGAATACCAGGAGCTAGCTAAAGAGCTGGACCGCAAGGAGAAGGCACTTGCAGACTTGACTGTGGAATATTTGATTCTAAAAAAAAACGACAAGTAGGCTTCAAAGGCTCTTTTAAGAATAAGCATGTATATGGCTATGAACGTCAGCAACTTTTGGACATTGTTTCATGGGGCCAATCTCAAGGTATGCCTCTCGTTAGAATCTGTCAGCTTCTTCAGATCTGCAGAAAACGAATACAGCGCTGGCAGAATAGTGAAACTCTTGAGAGAAAGCAGTCTGAACGCAAAAGTCGTCCATACAACGCGCTGACTCCAGATGAGCTAGAGCTTGTCCAGAAAATGATTGGAGACAAGAAATATGCCGATGACA
>NZ_MKIE01000027.1 GCF_001855385.1 Andreesenia angusta
GGGGTACCGTCCTATTTATGCGGATTAACAACGTTAAGAAAAATAAATTACAAAAAAGCTTGTTTTTTCCAATGCTTAGCATAAAAGAAAACAAGCTTTTGTTTGCAATTTTCAAAAAATAGTATTCATTTTACTGTTTAGACTCAGCATATTTTTCTAACAACTTTAGAATGTCTTTGGAACATCAGGTTCCCTTCGGATGAAGTTCCTTGCATCTTCCTATAGTGCAGGCTCCTGTCATTTTCTTTATATCCGAAAGATTTCTAGCTCCTCCTTTTATCGCATCGATTATTTCTTGCTCACTTACGTTTGAACAGTAGCATATGGTTTTCATAAGTTTCCTCCTATATAGATAGCTTCAGCTGATATCGGATAATCTCCTGTAAAGCGATGTTCTGGATACTCTCGTAATCTGGCAAATCTGGTTTACAGTCATCTTGCCTTCTTCATATAGCTTCACAGCATAGTTCATCCCAGCGTGGTCTTTATGATATTTCTTAACCCTGCCCTTGTATTTACCTTCCTTCTTGGCCAGTTCTATACCTTCTCTTTGGCGCATCCTTATCAGGTCTCTTTCTAGCTGATTCACCCCGCCCATCACTGTAATCAGAAACTGGCTGTACGGATTGTCCTTCGACAGGTCAAGCCAGGTATCCTTAAGGGACTTGAGGCCGGCCTTCTTGCTGCGGATGTAGTCTATCAGCTCGAAAAGGTCTCTTGTGCTCCTGGTTATCCTGGTCAGGTCAGTCACGTAAATCACGTCGCCTTCAGCTAGTTCCTCCAGCATCGCTTGAAGCTGCTCTCTGTCTTTTGTCGCCCCGGAGACTTTCTCTTCGAATATCAAGTCCATCCCTACTTCATTCAGCTGATGAATCTGTCTCGCTGTGCTCTGGTCTGAAGAGCTAACCCTGATATATCCAATTTTCCTCAAAATCTCACCTCATTTCAGCACAAGTCTTATGGTACACTCCTAGACCCCATTTTATCTAAAGAGTATAATTGTACCAATAGAGTGTACTCTATTAATATGATTATACTTATAAATTCAATAAAAGAAAAGGGATGGTGGACTATGAGAATAGTAAGAGGAAGAGAGCTACTTACAGAGGAGCAGAGAATTGGCATTATTCAGCCTCCTGAGGATGACTGGGCACTAGGGACGTATTACACATTTTCTAATATGGACATGGAAGTTATAGAAAAGCGGAGAAAGGAAGAAAACCGTCTTGGATTTGCGGTTCAGTTGGCTCTTCTCAGGTATCCTGGATGGCCATACAACTTTATAGAGAATGTGCCCTCTCCAATAGTAAACTACATAGCCAGACAGATTGGAGCCGACCCCGCTTTAATGAAATACTATCCTCAAAGAGAAAATACGATTTGGGACCACCTGAAAGAAATCCGGAGAGAATATGGCTATATATCGTTCACCTTGAAGGAATATCGTTTGGCTTTCAAGCATATATACAAGCTGGCTTTGGAAGAAGGAGATGCTGTCCCGCTGTTGCATGAATGCATAGATTTTCTCAGAAGCAAGCAAGTTATACTTCCCGCCATAACGACAATCGAAAGGATAGTCTGGGAAGCTAGGGAGATGGCCGAAAGAAAGATATTCAATACCATAAGCAAGTCTTTGACAAGCGAGCAGAAGGAGAAGCTTGAGTCAGTTATATCCACTCAAAGTCCGTCTGATACGAGAAGGACAATACTGGGCTGGCTGAAAGAGGCTCCTGGACATCCTTCTCCAGAAACGTTTTTGAAAGTGATAGAGCGGCTTGAGTACATAAGGTCTTTGGGACTTGAAACAGCTGAAACCAAATACGTACATCCAAATCGCCTGCTACAGTTCACTCGGATGGGTTCAAGGTACGAGCCATATGAATTCCGCAAGTTTAAAGAGAATAAAAGACTTTCACTATTGACCATATACTTAAAAAATCTTGCCCAGGAGCTTACAGACAGGGCTTTCGAGATTCACGACAGACAGATGCTCAGATTGATGGCGAAGGGACGCAAGGCACAAGATGAAATCCAAAAACAGAACGGCAAGAAGCTGAACGAGAAGGTAATCCACTTCGCCGACATAGGTAAGGCTCTTATCAAGGCCAAGGAGGAAAGCCTAGACGTCTTTGAGGTTCTAAACTCTGTAATCGAGTGGAACTCATTCGTATCTTCCGTAGAAGAAGCCCAGACTCTTGTAAGGCCTGCCGACTACGACTATCTGGACCTGTTGAAGAAAAGATTCTATTCACTTAGGAAGTACACTCCTACTCTTTTGAAAACACTGGAGTTTAAGTCAACCAAGTCAAGCGAGACGCTGCTGCAGGCAGTGGAGGTTATAAGAGAGATGAACGAGTCCGGAAAGCGAAAGGTACCTAGTGAATCCCCGACAGACTTCATCTCTAGGCGCTGGAAAAAGCATATTTACGAGGAGGACGGGGCTATAAACCGACACTACTACGAGATGGCCGTACTGATGGAGCTCAGGGAGCATGTAAGGGCCGGAGATATCTCTGTGGTAGGCAGTAGAAAATACAGAGACTTCGAGGAATATCTGTTTTCTGAAAAAGAGTGGAGCGATGCTAAGGAGAGTACAAGGCTTGCAGTCAGCCTGTCGTTCGAGGACTTTATCGAGGAGAGAGTGGAGACCCTGGAGGAAAGGTTAAGTTGGCTGAGCAAAAATTGGAACAAGCTCGATAGTGTAAGTTTTGAAAAGGGCAGGCTTTCAGTCTCACGCCTGGACAAAGATGTCCCAAAAGAGGCAAAGCAGTTTAGCGAAAGCCTTTATAAGATGCTGCCGCGGATTAAGCTCACCGACCTTCTTATGGACGTGGCCCAAATAACCGGATTCCATCATCAGTTCACCCATGCCTCCAACAACAGAAAGCCGGATGAAGGGGAGACTATCACTATCATGGCTGCCCTTCTGGGTATGGGAATGAACATAGGCTTAAGCAAAATGGCAGACGCAACTCCAGGACTGTCATACAAGCAACTGGCGAACGTGTCTCAGTGGCGTATGCACGAAGACGCAATGTCTAAAGCCCAGGCTACGCTGGTGAACTTCCATCACAAGCTGGATTTGGCGTATCACTGGGGCGACGGGACGACTTCCTCATCAGACGGAATGAGAATGAAGCTAGGGGTATCCTCTCTACATGCGGATTCGAACCCTCACTATGGGTCTGGCAAAGGAACCACCATATACAGGTTCACTAGCGACCAGTTCTCATCGTACTATACGAAAGTTATCCATACCAACTCTAGGGATGCCATACATGTGCTGGACGGACTGCTACACCATGATACGGACCTGAATATAGAAGAGCACTTTACCGACACCGCCGGATATACTGACCAGATTTTCGGACTGACACATCTGCTGGGATTCAAGTTTGCCCCTAGGATAAGGGATTTATCGGACTCAAAGCTCTTCACGATAGGAAAAGCGAGCGACTATCCCAAGCTGGAGCCTCTTCTGAGAGGTCAAATAAACACAAAGCTGATTAAAGACAATTACGACGACGTGCTGAGACTCGCCCACTCCATAAGAGAAGGAGCCGTATCGGCATCGCTAATAATGGAGAAGCTGGGGTCTTACGCAAGGCAAAACAGCCTGGCTACAGCCTTACGTGAAATAGGTCGGATAGAGAAGACAATATTCATCTTGAACTATATCTCAAGCGAGTCACTTAGGAGGAAAATTCAAAGGGGACTTAACAAGGGAGAATTCATGAACGCCCTGGCCAGGGCGCTGTTCTTCGGAAAGCAGGGGGAACTAAGGGAGAGAACCGTGCAGAACCAGCTGCAGAGGGCGACTGCCTTGAACATAATCATAAACGCCGTCAGCGTATGGAACACCTTGCATCTAACTAAGGCTGTCGAATACCAGAAACGCCTAGGCAACTTCAACGAGGACCTGCTTCAGCATATGTCACCGCTAGGATGGGAGCATATCAACCTGCTTGGAGAGTATAGGTTCAACTCTGAGCAGGCCATTTCACTGGATTCACTAAGACCCCTAGTGCTTGGCTAAAGATATAAAAAGCTTGTTCTTTCCGTATTGAATCTTTGGAAAAAACAAGCTTTTATGTAATTTATTTTTCT
>NZ_MKIE01000028.1 GCF_001855385.1 Andreesenia angusta
CTGCCCTTACACCTGTGACCTATCTACCAGGTAGTCTTCCTGGGATCTTACTCTGTTAACCAGATGGGAAATCTAATCTTGAGGGATGCTTCGCGCTTAGATGCCTTCAGCGCTTATCACTTCCAGACGTAGCTACTCAGCCATGCCGTTGGCACGACAACTGATACACCATTGGTCTGTCCATCCCGGTCCTCTCGTACTAGGGACAGCGCCTCTCAAATTTCCTGCGCCCACGACGGATAGGGACCGAACTGTCTCACGACGTTCTGAACCCAGCTCGCGTGCCTCTTTAATGGGCGAACAGCCCAACCCTTGGAACCTACTCCAGCTCCAGGATGAGACGAGCCGACATCGAGGTGCCAAACCTCCCCGTCGATGTGGACTCTTGGGGGAGATAAGCCTGTTATCCCCGGGGTAGCTTTTATCCGTTGAGCGATGGCCCTTCCACTCGGTGCCACCGGATCACTAAGTCCGACTTTCGTCCCTGCTCGACTTGTAGGTCTCGCAGTCAAGCTCTCTTATGCCTTTGCACTCTTCGCACGATTTCCGACCGTACTGAGAGAACCTTTGAGCGCCTCCGTTACTCTTTAGGAGGCGACCGCCCCAGTCAAACTGCCCAACTGACAGTGTCCCAGTACTGGTTTCACAGTACATGGTTAGAATTCCAGTAATACAAGGGTGGTATCCCAACAGCGACTCCACCAAAGCTGGCGCTCTAGTTTCGTAGTCTCCCACCTATCCTGTACATATATCACCAAAATCCAATGTCAGCTTGCAGTAAAGCTCCACGGGGTCTTTCCGTCCTGTCGCGGGTAACCAGCATCTTCACTGGTACTACAATTTCACCGGATCTATTGTTGAGACAGTGCCCAAATCGTTACGCCTTTCGTGCGGGTCGGAACTTACCCGACAAGGAATTTCGCTACCTTAGGACCGTTATAGTTACGGCCGCCGTTTACTGGGGCTTAAGTTCTGTGCTTCGATTGCTCTAACACTTCCCCTTAACCTTCCAGCACCGGGCAGGCGTCAGCCCCTATACTTCATCTTTCGATTTAGCAGAGACCTGTGTTTTTGGTAAACAGTCGCTTGGGCCTATTCTCTGCGGCCGGTTCATGCTCCAGATGTACATCCTTCACACGCCCCGGCACCCCTTCTCCCGAAGTTACGGGGTCATTTTGCCGAGTTCCTTAACAATAGTTCTTCCGCGCGTCTTAGGATTTTCTCCTCGCCTACCTGTGTCGGTTTGCGGTACGGGTACCCGAATACTCAATAGAAGCTTTTCTTGCCAGTGTGGAATCAATCACTTCGCTACTTAATTTCACTCCCCATCACGTCTCAGAATTGTTCCGGCGGATTTGCCTACCAGAACTCCCTACTCGCTTGGACGCGCTCAACCAACGGCGCGCTTGACCTATCCTCCTGTGTCACTCCATCTCTTAAACATATTCAGGTAGTACAGGAATTTCGACCTGTTGTCCATCGCCTACGACATTCGTCCTCGGCTTAGGCCCCGACTTACCCTGAGCGGACGAGCCTTCCTCAGGAAACCTTGGGCTTTCGACGGGTAAGATTCTCACTTACCTTCTCGCTACTCATGCCAGCATTCTCTCTCGTATGCAGTCCACCACTCCTTCCGGTATGACTTCTGCCCACATACGATGCTCCTCTACCATTCTTTCGAATCCGCAGCTTCGGCGGTAAATTTTAGCCCCGGTTATTTTCGGCGCAGGACCACTCGACCAGTGAGCTATTACGCACTCTTTGAATGTATGGCTGCTTCTAAGCCAACATCCTGGTTGTCTGTGTAGTCCTACATCCTTTCCCACTTAATTTACACTTGGGGGCCTTAGCTGGCGGTCTGGGCTGTTTCCCTTTCGACTACGAATCTTATCACACGCAGTCTGACTCCCAAAGAACATGATTGCGGCATTCGGAGTTTGATAATCTTCAGTAACGCAAAGCGCCCATCAGATATTCAGTGCTCTACCTCCGCATCACTACTTTGAGGCTAGCCCTAAAGCTATTTCGAGGAGAACCAGCTATCTCCGGGTTCGATTGGAATTTCACCCCTACCCACAGGTCATCCGATAGCTTTTAAACGCTAAACGGTTCGGACCTCCACGAAATTTTACTTCCGTTTCATCCTGCCCATGGGTAGATCACCCGGTTTCGGGTCTACGACATACAACTCTCGCCCTATTCAGACTCGGTTTCCCTTCGGCTCCGTACCTTAAGTACTTAACCTCGCTGCATATCGTAACTCGCTGGCCCGTTCTACAAAAAGTACGCGGTCGCTCGTATAAAGAGCTTCCACTGCTTGTAGACATATGGTTTCAGGTTCTATTTCACTCCCCTCCCGGGGTTCTTTTCACCTTTCCCTCACGGTACTGTGCACTATCGGTCACTAGGAAGTATTTAGCCTTGGGGGGTGGTCCCCCCTGCTTCCCACAAGGTTTCACGTGTCTCGTGGTACTCTGGATCACGGCTGCGGGTCTTCTCGTTTCGTCTACTGGGCTTTCACCACCTGCGGCGGGCCTTTCCAGACCTCTTCGACTACAATACCTCCATCGCGTTATGCCGGTCCTCAACCCCGCAGAAGTTGCCCTCTGCGGTTTGGGCTCTTTCCCTTTCGCTCGCCGCTACTCAGAAAATCGATTTTTCTTTCTCTTCCTCGGGGTACTTAGATGTTTCAGTTCCCCCGGTCTACCTCCA
>NZ_MKIE01000029.1 GCF_001855385.1 Andreesenia angusta
GTTCGCCTTGAGCAGCTTAATCATTTCTTTTGAGCTCATAGGCATAAGTTCACCCTCCTCACAACTATATTATACACAATATTGCGCATATATTCAAGCATGATTATGTTCTGTCTTAGATAAGCTTAGTATACTCTTCTGACAACTTCAGATCATCCCTGAAAACCATATAAGTAAACATCAGGTAAACCATTAATATATACTAAGTTTATCACTAAATAAACTGGTAAACTTTCGGTAAACTAAAAGAAAGAAGGGACCACATTGGGACCCTTCTTTCTTCAAGTATTGTATTGCTTTGTTTGATCAGTAAATATATATCCGATATCTTTGCATTTAATCCTGCTATTTCACTTCAACCAGCTTTTTCTCAAGCTCCTTGTTCGCAGCCTCCAAAGTCTCCAGCTTTGCCATATACTTCTCTCTCTGGCTATCTATTTCAGCTATCCTCTTCTCCTGTATCTTTTGGACCTCTTTCTGATGCTCACCTGCAAGTGCCAGTAGCTCTTTCTGTTTTTCAAGCTCCATAGTAGCTTTCAGCCTTTCGACTTCGGCCTCAGCTTCCTCTCTTGCCTTCTCTGATGCTTTCTTGCTTTCGTCCATGGCCTGAACAGCCATATCCTCCAGCTTCTCTATCTCTTCTTCCTGCTCTTTTAGCTGGTTTTCAAGGGCTCCGCACTTGTCGCTCTCAGCTCTAAGCTTGGACTCCGCTTCTTTCAGCTGATTCTCCAGCGCCTTCTTTGATTGCTTAAGCTCTGCAAGCTCGGACGTCTCTTCCTCCAGCTTGGCTATAAGCTTTCTGTCGCTCTCCGTGTCCTGCTTTGTCTTTACTACTTCATCCCTCAATTTCTCCGTCTTCACCCTGTAGTCGTCTATAATACTGTCTGCTGTTTTCTTGTCTTCCTTAAGAGCTCTAACTTCGCTTTCAAGCGCTTCAAGTTTGGACTCCCTTTCCTTTATGGCCACGGCAGCCTGTGTCCTTAAACTCTCGCCCGCCACTTCGCTTCTCTCTACCATATTCGAGTATATGCTGTACATCCTGCCGGTCAGTTTGTTCAGCTCCGCCAGATCCGCTTTCACATCCGCCGCGCTTCCCGTAAGCTTGCTTGCCTTGTAGGTCTCTATAAGCACCTGCATAAAGTCTCCGGCAGTTCCACCTTCATAGCTCTCTATCATTTGCTTCAGCTCTTCTTTGGCCTCTGCATCCATTTTCACAGCGTAAGTCGACATTTCTTCGTCCATTTCCATCGCTCCCTTTTAAAAAACCATCAAAAGTAAACTTTTCCTTATAACCATTATACCACTGTATACCTGTATTTTAAATAGTAAACCTATATTTTATGTAATTCAAAGTCGGTAAACCGTTGAAATTTAAATGGTTTACCTAAAGTTTACCTCGATATGTCGGTAAACCGGCATGTAATTTAAGCATTTTTCGGCACCATTCGCTTGAAATAGCCATTGCGTGAGCTCCGAACCTTCCTGAACTGGCACGTCAAAAGTTTACCCCTTTAAATGCGCTTTTATTTGAATACAGCGGGGGCTGATCCCACCGTCTACCTCTGTTGACCGCGGAAGCGGTAGAGCGAGGCTGAGCTTAGGTGCGAAGTCGAGCGTGGCCGGAGCGCAAGGGAAGATTCCCCCTGGGGAATATCACCCGAAGCGCGACAGATGTTGCGGCTGCTGGCGCAGTGTCTTTAGGGGCGGCTAGTTCCGCGAAAAGCGGAAATCCGTCGCCCCGTATTGCCGGCGGTGGTGCGCAGTCTGCACGACCGCCTTTCTGGTGGGGAATGGGCGGATGCACCTCCGCGCTTTACCCATAAGGCGAATAGCGAAGGAGGGAATGCCTGAGCTTTCGCCACTTCCAATTTCAAATCTACCACTTTGGTACCGACTAGTTGTCTGCCTGTGGTGCCCGGTGCATTTCTAGGGCACTACAGGACGCCTTGAGGCCCCTGTATGGATGTTTCTACATGCTGGGGCCTTGCCTTAGCTCCAGAGCCCTCTGGAGCGTCGCAGCGGTGCGAGAGTACGGCTGCATGATGTCAGGGTGGGGAGTCTGATCCGAAAGCGAAGGCGCCGAAGCGAGAGGCGGGGAAACGGTGGTGGATGGTTGGAGTTGCCCCCAACTTGAGCCCCGGCACGGCAAAACCTTAGAAAGTGAAGTGCCACTTTTGCCAGTGCCGAGCTGATGCCCCTGGTTTTCCCCTTCTCCAGTGATGGTGCACACCGCTAGAGCGTAAGCGACAGTGTTTCAGGGGTTCGAAAAGGGGGTGGGGTCTGGGG
>NZ_MKIE01000030.1 GCF_001855385.1 Andreesenia angusta
TAATTAAATTAAACATCATGGTATTAGGTTAATAGTGCTTGATTTCGATATTCAATCGGAGTCAGGCACTTTAATCTTTTTTGATATCTGCTCTCGTTGTAGAACTTTATGTAACTCCCGATCTTCTCTTTCAAACATTCCATGGTGCTAAAGGATTTTCCATAAAACATTTCCGTCTTCAAGGTACCAAAAAAACCCTCCATAGGACCATTATCTATGCACTTTCCGACTCTGGACATGCTTTGCTGCATATTGGCTTTTTCAATTTTGCTTTTGAAAGCACAGCTTGTGTACTGAAATCCCCTGTCACTATGAAATATAGGTTTTGCAGTCGGATTGTTTGAAACAGCCCTGTCAAACATCTTAAATACCAACTGGTTGTTGTTTTTAAAAGATAGCTCATACTCCACAATGCTGTTATCATATAGGTCCATAATCGGACTTAAATATAGCTTTCTGCTTTCTCCAGATATCGAGAATTCTGTGACATCAGTCAGCCATTTTTCATTAGGTCTTGATGCCGTGAAATTTCTTGCTAGAAAATTCTCTTTGACATAATTGGGCTTTGCACCTTTGCGATTGACTTTCTTTCTCCTAATCCTTGCTGTAATACCCAAATGTGACATCAAACGATGAATATATCCTTGTGAATAGTACGTCTGATTGAGTCTATTGATAAACATCGCCATACGTCGATAGCCCAAAATTCCATCAAATGTAGCATGATACTCTCTGATTATTGAACAAAGTAATTCGTCCTGTTTTTCCTTCTCAGGCTTGGCTCTGTTTTTGTGTTTGTAATACGCACTTCGAGCGATACCAAGCTCTTCACACAGCATAGCAACAGGATAGCCCAATTCTCGATACCAGTCCACCGTAAGATAACTAGCTTCTTGCTTCACTTTCGTGAGCTTAGCTTTTGTTCGAACTCCTCTTTTTTTTTAAGCAATTCAAGTCTAAGCTCAGCACGCTGTCTACGTACCTTCTCTCGCTCAAGCTCTAGCTTCAATTTATCCACTTCACTTAGAGTTTCTTCGTCGACTTCACTTTTCGGCTTTGGTCCCTTTTTCTTGTGTCGGAGTCCTTCGGATCCATTCTTCATATATTTTTTGACCCACTGATAGACAAGTGCATACTTAATGTCGAATTTGTCTGCAGCAAGCTTGTAATTCAAGTCATTTTCGATTACCCAAATGACGATTTCCAAGCGCTCTTCGAATGTTGTTTTTCTCGATTTCATGGTATAAATGTCTCCTTTAGGATCATAATCCTCAATGTCTATGCCATTATACCATTTGCGAACCCATTTTTTTAGTACAGAATAGGCGATATTGTACTTAGCAGACAAGTCTGCCATTGAATATTTGCCTGCTGTATACTCTTCTATTACTGAAATTTTAAAATTTTTGCTATACGAACGATTGTGATTCGATGTTTCAAAGGCGGTTGCCCCATGTTCTTTATATTTTAGGTACCATTGACGAACAACTTCACGATTTGCTCCTATGAGCTTTGCAATGCTTTGGAAGGTTTCTTTACCATTTTGATAATCTTCACATACTTTAATTTTAATCTCTTTGCTATATTTAGGTGTTCTGCTCATAAAAAAATACCTCCAAGTAGATTATCTAATTTTAATTAATTAGACTGTCCACTTTGGAGGTATCATATCA
>NZ_MKIE01000031.1 GCF_001855385.1 Andreesenia angusta
TCTCCAGACTCAAGTACGTCCATTCTCTCCGCTGCTGGTACCTTTGGAAGTCCTGGCATTCTCATTATGTCTCCTGTAAGAGCTACTATGAATCCTGCTCCTGCTGCAAGCTCTAGTCCTCTTATTGTAAGTGGGAATCCTTCTGGAGCTCCTACTAGCGATGGGTCGTCTGAGAACGAGTACTGTGTCTTAGCCATACATATTGGAAGCTTGTCTAGTCCAAGTGACTCTAGCTCTGCTATCTGCTTCTCGCATGCCTTTGTGAAGTTTACGCTTCCTGCTCTGTAAAGCTCTTTCGCTATTGTCTCTATCTTCTCTGGGATTGACTTCTCCATGTCGTATAGTGGCTTGAAGTTAGATGGCTTGTTCTCACAAACTTCTACTACCTTCTTAGCTAGCTCTACTCCACCTTCTCCTCCGTCAGAGAATACTTTCGATACTGCTACTTCTGCTCCGCTTGCCTTAACTTTCTCGAATACTAGGTCAAGCTCTGCTTGTGTGTCTGTTGGGAATGCGTTTATTGCCACTACTGATGGCACTCCGAACTTAGCCACGTTCTCTATATGTCTCTCTAGGTTTGAAAGTCCCTTCTCTAGTGCTTCAAGGTTCTCTGGTCCTAGCTCAGTCTTTGCTACTCCTCCGTGCATCTTAAGCGCTCTTACTGTCGCTACTATTACTGCACAGTCTGGCTTAAGGTTTGCGTATCTACACTTAATGTCGAAGAATTTCTCAGCTCCTAGGTCTGCTCCAAATCCTCCCTCTGTTACTGCATAGTCTCCTATCTTAAGAGCTAGCTTTGTTGCAAGTACAGAGTTACATCCGTGTGCTATGTTGGCGAACGGTCCACCGTGGATGAATGCTGGTGTGTTCTCTAGTGTCTGTACTAGGTTTGGCTTTATTGCGTCTTTAAGAAGTAGTGTAAGTGCTCCCTGTGCGTTTAGCTCTCTAGCTCTTACTGCTGCTCCGTCTACGTTGTAAGCTATAACCATGTTTCCTATTCTCTCTCTTAGGTCTTCTAGGTCGTTAGCTAGACATAGTATCGCCATTATCTCTGATGCAACTGTTATATCGTATCCGTCTTGTCTTGGTACTCCTTGAGCCTTTCCACCTAGTCCTATAACTATGTTTCTAAGCGCTCTGTCGTTCATGTCTACGACTCTCTTCCAAGTGATTCTTCTAGTGTCTATTCTAAGCACGTTTCCGTGATGTAGATGGTTGTCTAGAAGCGCTGAAAGAAGGCTGTGTGCTGATGTTATTGCGTGGAAGTCTCCTGTGAAGTGTAGGTTTATGTCTTCCATTGGCACTACCTGTGCGTATCCTCCACCTGCTGCTCCACCTTTAACTCCGAAGCTTGGTCCTAGTGATGGCTCTCTTAGAGCTGTTATTGTCTTCTTGCCTATCTTGTTTAGTCCCATTGAAAGTCCTATGTTTGTTGTAGTCTTTCCTTCTCCTGCTGGAGTTGGGTTTATAGCTGTTACTAGTATTAGCTTTCCGTCTTCTTTGTCTTTAAGCTCGTCTAGTAGGTCTAGCGATACTTTCGCCTTGTACTTTCCGTATAGCTCTAAACTGTCCTCTGATATTCCTATGTTCTTTGCCACCTCTACTATAGGTTGCATAGT
>NZ_MKIE01000033.1 GCF_001855385.1 Andreesenia angusta
ACGAAAGCTCCTGCTCCTAGTCTTATCTCTAGGTCGAAGTTGAATCCTGTTCCGAAGATGTTCTTCCCTAGAACTCCCATCTCTTTTGCCTGGTCTATAGCTATCTGAAGTCTCTGAACCGCTATAGGGTACTCAGCTCTTACGTATACGTATCCCTGGTCTGCTCCTATTGCGTATCCAGCTAATTCCATAGCCTCTATTACAGCATTAGGGTCTCCCTCTAGTATACTTCTGTCCATGAACGCTCCTGGGTCTCCCTCGTCAGCGTTGCAAAGCACGTACTTCTGGCTTCCTTCTGCCTTGGCTGTAAACTCCCACTTAAGTCCTGCTGGGAATCCACCGCCCCCTCTTCCTCTTAGGCCAGAGTCCTTCATAGTCGCAAGCACGTCTTCTGGAGTCATCTCTGTAAGCGCCTTGTGTAGAGCCTGGTATCCGTCGTAAGCTATATACTCTTCTATTACTTCAGGGTTTATAACTCCACAGTTTCTAAGTGCTACCCTCTTCTGCTTGGCGTAGAATGCCACTTCGTTAAGAGACTTTATCTTGTCGTCCTCTATAGCCCCTGGGTAAAGTATGTCTTTTACTATCTCGCCTTTGATTATATCTTCGTCTATTATTCTCTCCACGTCGTCTAGCTTTACGTGGCTGTAGAAAGTTCCCTCTGGATATACAACTACTATAGGACCTGCCTCACAAAGTCCGAAACATCCAACTCTTACTACTGTAACCTCGTCTTTAAGCTTCTTCTCTGAAAGTATCTCGTCAAGCTTAGCCTCTATCTTGTCTGATTTAGAAGAAGTACATCCTGTACCACGGCAGATAAGTATCTGCTTTCTGTAAGTGCTGTTTACTCCTGCTAAGTCGAACTCGCTCTCTCTCAGTGCCATACTAGGTAGAGTTTCTTCTTTAATCTTCTTTAAGTCGTTGATCGTTATCATCTAATAGTACACCCCTAACTTTTTATTTTGTCTATTATTGGTACTGCGCCAGTATATCTTTAACGTCTGAAGCCTTAAGTCTTCCGTAAACCTCTCCGTTCACGTCCATAACCGGTGCAAGACCGCATGCTCCGATACATCTTGTAGCTGTAAGAGAGTATTTTCCGTCCGGAGTAGTTCCCTCAACTGCCACTCCAGTCTGTCTCTTTATCTCGTCTATTATGTCCTGAGCTCCCTTTACGTAGCAAGCTGTTCCAAGACAAACTCCCATCTGGTACTTGCCTTTAGGCACAAGCGTGAACTGCGAGTAGAAAGTCACAACTCCGTACACCTCTGCTAGTGGTACAGAAAGACCCTCAGATATCTTTCTCTGAACCTCTATAGGAAGGTATCCAAAAAGGCTCTGCGCCTTGTGAAGCAC
>NZ_MKIE01000034.1 GCF_001855385.1 Andreesenia angusta
AATAAATGGCAGATCAAAAGAAGTATATCCTAGCTGTACCTAACTTCAGTGATGGAAGAAGAGAAGACGTTATAGAAGCTGTAACAGGAGAACTAAAAGGAATCGAAGGAGTTAAGCTTGTAAGCGTTGAGCCAGAGCACGACTTCAACAGAACAGTTGTAACTGTAATAGGAGAGCCAGCACCACTTAAGCAAGCTCTTATAAACATGGCAGCTAAGTCGATAGAACTTATAGACATGAGAGAGCAAAGCGGAACTCACCCAAGAATAGGAGCTCAAGATACAATTCCTCTATTCCCATTCAGCAACACAACAGTTGAAGAGTGTATAGAGTTAGCTAACGAAATAGGAAAAGAGCTACACGAGAAGACTGGAGCGCCAATATTCTTCGCAGCGGACAATGCAGCTACAGAAGACAGAAAAGCACTAGCTTTCATCAGAAAAGGACAGTACGAGGGACTAAGAGACCTTCTTAAAGAGATCAAAGACGATCCATCAAGAGCGGACGAGTACGAGTCAAGAAAGCCAGACCTATCAAAAGACGGACTTCTATCAGACACAGCAGGAGCTACAATCTGTTCAGCAGAAGCAGAAGGACTTACAGCTTACAACGTGTTCCTAAACACAGAAGACGTAGAGACAGCTAAGAAGATAGCTAAAGCAGTTAGAGGACCAAGTGGTGGATTCTCGACTACAAGAGCGGTTGGAATCAAGTTCCCAGAGTACGACGGAGTAGTTGTATCTATAAACATGTTCGACTGTGGAGCTACACCAGTATACAGAGTATTCGAGCTAGTTAAGCAAGAAGCTAAGAGATACGGAATAGCAGTAACAGGATCAGAGATAGTAGGACCAATAAAGCTAGACTACGTGATCAACTCACTAGAGTACTACCTAGGACTACAAGGATTCAGAAAAGAGCAAATACTAGAAACTCACCTAATGGGATAGTTT
>NZ_MKIE01000035.1 GCF_001855385.1 Andreesenia angusta
ATCGTTCAGTTAGTCAATAAATGTCGCAAATTTTATGCTTAATTATCCGACATTATATAGTCTTCTTTTTTCATAAGTGGCTTTCTTGATAGCCGATCTTCTTTCAAGAATCAGGATATCTCTACCCGTATGCTTGTCTTGTGGCGATACCATTCCTATGCCTGTATGATAGTGCTCGTAATTGTACCAGTTGAAAAATTCCTCAAAATAGCTTTCAGCCTCGCTTAGACTGCTGAAACGCTCAGGATAGCCCGGTGCATGCTTGACGGTGCTGAATAAAGCTTCAATCTTGGGATTGTCATTTGGCGTTCTAGGCCTTGAAAACAGCTGCTTTACTCCCAAAGAAGTCATAAACAGCTTGGTACTGACCGAACGCATTTGTATTCCCCTGTCACTCAAAGAGCGAGGTTTCTCGCTGTTTAAAAGACCTTCAGCTAGTATTCCTTTGTCCCAAAGAGTCAAAGCTTCCTCGCTGGCCAAAGACTCGCTCAGATGCCAAGATATCACTTTGCGGCTGAACCAGTCTTGAAGCACATAAAGGTAGTAGTGACTGTATCTTGTAGTTGTCTTCACATGAGTGATATCCCAGCTCCAGAGCTTATTGGGCTCTTGTACATCACCTATGTCAGGCTTTGTATGCTTGTTCCTTCGATTTGCATAGATGCCCCTTGGACCATTGATTCCTTTAAACTTCATATATTCCCAGAACGTGACATGGGATATGTATATGCCGAATTCTTCGAGCGCTTTAATGCTAAGCACTCGACAGCTGTCATCAGCATATTTCTTGTCTCCAACCATTTTCTGAACAAGCTCTAGTTCATCTGGAGTCAGTGCATTGTATGGACGACTTTTGCGTTCAGACTGCTTCCTTTCAAGAGTTTCACTATTCTGCCA
>NZ_MKIE01000036.1 GCF_001855385.1 Andreesenia angusta
TCTTGCAGCACTTGTGAGAAGTTTATTCCTTGGTTCTTGGCCATCTCATTGAGCCAGCTAGGTATGGAAACATTCTTCCTCACAGTAGTATTCTTATAGTGCTTTGCATAAGCCAGAAGATCCACTCCTACAAGTGTCTTAAAACTTCCTTCTTCTAAGCAGTAGTCCTTATCCTCAACGTTCACTTCATCAATCGGAGTGGGATTAGGATAGGGCTTTTTTTCAACCATATAATCGTATAGGTGCATTCCCAGCACGTCTTGGGCCATATACAACGCTTCCTTCTCGTCATCTCCTTCAGTTATACAGCCTTCAATGTCAGGAAACTCGACACAGTATCCACCTTCTTCGGCACGGTAAAAAACCGCAGGATAAACTAAAAACATATATGACACCTCCGTTTATTGTGTGAAGCAAGGAAGGGCTATTTCAGCCCCGCTTGTTTCAGGATAGCCTGTTCGGTACCTTTCTTCAAGTCCTTGCTATGGAAGGGGACCTCTGTCACCTTACCGGTTTCGAAATTCTTAAACCGCCTGTGCGACCCTTTTCCGCCAGGTATTTCAACGAATCCGTTCGCCTTGAGCAGCTTAATCATTTCTTTTGAGCTCATAGGCATAAGTTCACCCTCCTCACAACTATATTATACACAATATTGCGCATATATTCAAGCATGATTATGTTCTGTCTTAGATAAGCTT
>NZ_MKIE01000037.1 GCF_001855385.1 Andreesenia angusta
GCCTTCCAAGCCAGTTGCGAGGGTTCGATTCCCTTCACCCGCTCCAATAAGCGCCTGTAGCTCAGTAGGATAGAGCAACGGACTTCTAATCCGTGTGTCGGGAGTTCGAATCTTCCCAGGCGCGCCAAATACACAAAAGAATATGGAGAGGTACCGAAGTGGTCATAACGGGGCGGTCTTGAAAACCGTTAGGGTGCAAGCCCACGTGGGTTCGAATCCCACCCTCTCCGCCAATGGAGAAGTACTCAAGTGGCTGAAGAGGCTCCCCTGCTAAGGGAGTAGGTCCTGTCAAGGGGCGCGAGGGTTCAAATCCCTCCTTCTCCGCCACAAAAATGTTGGGGCCTTTAGCTCAGTTGGTTAGAGCGCCCGGCTCATAACCGGTAGGTCTGGGGTTCGAGTCCCTGAAGGCCCACCAACAAAGGGGTATAGTTCAGCGGTAGAACGTCGGTCTCCAAAACCGAATGTCGTGGGTTCAAATCCTGCTACCCCTGCCATTTAATAAAAAATTGTTTCTCGGGGTGTAGCGCAGTTTGGTAGCGCACATGGTTTGGGACCATGGGGCCGGGGGTTCGAGTCCCTCCACCCCGACCAAGTAATATTGGGCTTGTAGCTCAGGCGGTTAGAGCGCACGCCTGATAAGC
>NZ_MKIE01000038.1 GCF_001855385.1 Andreesenia angusta
GCAGCTGCCGAAGGTGGGATTGATGATTGGGGTGAAGTCGTAACAAGGTAGCCGTATCGGAAGGTGCGGCTGGATCACCTCCTTTCTAAGGAGAAACGCTTTTTACTGTTCAGTTTTGAGAGTTCATGTAACTCTTGGAATGTCTGTACCTTGAAAACTACACAGTGAATATATAAAACAAGAACAATTAAACCGGAATGAAAATTCCAAGATTTTAATTGATCGTAATTGGTCAAGTTAGTAAGGGCATATGGTGAATGCCTTGGCACTAGGAGCCGATGAAGGACGCGATAAGCTGCGAAAAGCTTCGGGGAGCCGCAAATAGGCTTTGATCCGGAGATATCCGAATGGGGAAACCCACCTGTGGTAAACCGCAGGTACTGCATAGTGAATACATAGCTATGTGGAGGTAGACCGGGGGAACTGAAACATCTAAGTACCCCGAGGAAGAGAAAGAAAAATCGATTTTCTGAGTAGCGGCGAGCGAAAGGGAAAGAGCCCAAACCGCAGAGGGCAACTTCTGCGGGGTTG